>JADFNZ010000083.1 GCA_022563135.1 Chloroflexota bacterium
CGATCCACCACGGCCTCCAAGTCCAGTACCTGCGCGTTCAGAGAGAAGTCGGTTACCTCGCGCTCCGAGAGCCCGATACCCCTACCGTCATACCTGACCAACCTTCGTCTCTCAGCCAGACGCTCATACCAGCGACGGGTACCCCGGCTTTGCCATTCCAGCTGGATGTGGCTGAAGGGAATGTCCGGCATGTAGACGAACGGCCTGCCCTCGCCCATCGTCCAGTACGCGATGCTCACGCCGTCCTCGGTCTTCGCGTACTGGATGCGCGGCTCCATAGCGGACGTATTCTACATCACCAAGGAAGCCGCTGCGATGGCAACGTCTGCAGCGCGTGCGGAAGCTCGCAGGCGAGGGCGAACGGCTGTGGTAAACTAGAGGCGAGATGAAGTGCCCCCGCGACGGCGTAGAGCTGAAGATCGAGCACCATCAGGGCATCGAGGTAGACCACTGCCCCACCTGCAACGGCCGCTGGCTCGACCACCACGAGCTCGACCTGCTGGAGGCGACCGTCGCGCCACACGAGGACCAGCGCCGCGCAACGATCGAGTACGCGAAACGCCAGAGCGAGTTGAACTGCCCGGTCTGCGACAAGCGGATGCGCGCCTTCAACTATCGCGCCTACAACCTGGAGATCGACACCTGCGAGGACGAGCACGGCTTCTGGCTGGACGCCGGCGAGGAGGGCCAGATCCGCGACGTCATGGAGGAGCGCGTGCGCGGCCTGGAGCGCTCGGCTTCGGCGGAAGAGTCCTGGGGCAAGTTCCTCGGCCGCGTCGGCAACAAGGGCGTCTGGGACAACATCAAAGGCATGTTCGGCGGCGGCCGCCGGCGCTAACCACTCGACCACCAACCCCCGTTCCGGCACAATAGCATCGAACCATCGCATGGCCGTCCCTTCGCGTTGGGGCGGGGAAGGAGCCCAGCATGCCTCGCTTTCAGTTCGAGCGCGAGTCGCGCACGCCGCACTCAGAAGCGTTCCTCATCCTCAGCGGCGACGACCAGATCGGCCGCGCGGACCTCCACTTCGCGGGGGAGATGGCCTTCGCCACGATCTGCGTGCCGGAGGAGTTCACGGAGGACGACATCCAGCAGGTGATCGCCGAGGTAGACGAGCGGCTGGTGATGCCCGCGCTGCCGTTCCGCCAGGACTTCGTCGCGACGGTGTGGCTCGGCCGCCAGGCGGGCATCTACTCCGAGGAGACGGAGGAGGAGTACGAGGAAGAGGTGGAGGGGAACGGCCACCTCGAGGAGTCGTAGGAGAGACGAGCATGGTGAAGATCATCTATGGCATCACGCGCAAGGCTGGCCTGAGCGTGGCGGAGTTCCAGCGCTACTGGCGCGAGACACACGGGCCTATCGCGGGGAAGATCCCCGGCCTGCGCCGCTACGTGCAGTGCCACACCCTACCGGAGCTTTACGAACGGGGCGACCCGCCGCCCTACGACGGCGCGGCCGAGCTTTGGTTCGACGACATGGACGCCCTCAGGAAGGCGATGGCCTCGCCGGAGACCGAGGCGGCGCGAGAGGACGAACGCAACTTTATCGACCACAGCAAGGTCTTCTTCATCGTGACGGAGGAGAAGCCGGTGGTGGAGGCGTGAGGGCGCGCCTCCTCCTCGGAGCAACTCTCGCGGTCGCCGTCGCGTTCTTGGTCGCGTGCAGCGACGGTGACGGCGGCGATCGGCCTGCGCCGACGGACGGCGGCCCAAGCATCGATGCGCTCGGCCTGCCGGTGGCACCAGAAGCGCCGCCAGTGACGCCGGAGAACGGCGCGTCCGGCGGCGTCGTGCTGAGGTGGTGGGGACAGTCGACGTTCGAGCTGAGCAGCCCGCGCGGGGCCGATATCCTGATCGACCCCTACAGTGACGGCATCGGCTACCGCGTGCCCGAGCTGAGCGTAGCTTTTATTACGGTCAGCCACGAGCACCTCGACCACAACAACACGGGCCTCGCCGGCGACGCCACGATCTTGCGCGGCCTCACAGGCAGCGGCTGGGCCCAGATCGACGAGCGTCCGACAGTGGACGTCCGCATCCGCAGCTTGGCGAGCTGGCACGACGACGCCCAGGGCGACGACCGCGGGCGCAATGCCATCTTCGTCATCGAGACGGGCGGGCTGCGTATCGTCCACCTGGGCGACCTCGGCCACGCGCTCACGCCGGAGCAGATCGCTGCCATCGGCCCGGTCGACGTGCTGCTCGTGCCGGTGGGCGGCTTCTTCACGATCGATGCCAAGGGCGCGCAGGAAGTGGTCGTGCAGCTCGCACCGCGCGTGGTGATCCCGATGCACTACAAGACGAAGGACGTGACGATCAATCAGCTCCGGCCGGTGCAGCCGTTCTTAGCGGGCCAGAAGTTCGAGGAGAAGGGCACGCCCACTGTCACGCTCAGCGCCGCCGAGCTGCCGCCGCCCGGCAGCGCCGCCATCTGGGTGCTGGAGCCGGCGGGCGCGCAGTAGACCTTAGTCCATTGGCGTACCGCCGTTGACGTTCAGCGTCTGGCCGGTGATCCACGAGGCGTCGTCGGAGCAGAGGAACGCGACGGCGCCGGCGATATCGTTCGGCCGGCCCTGGCGGCCCAGCGGCGCAGCGCGCCTAACACCCGCCTTGATCTGCTCGAACTGGAGGCCCATGCGCTTCGCCATGCGGCTGAAGGTGTCGTCCATCATGTCCGTGTCGACCGAACCGGGGGCGACGCCGTTCACGGTGACGCTATGGGGCGCGAGCTCCAGCGCCATCTGCTGCGTGAGGCCGATGACGCCGAACTTCGTCGCGCAGTAGGCGCCGTAGTAGGCGATGCCCATCCGCCCGGCTGTCGAGGAGATGTTCACGATGCGCCCGCCCGTGTTCGCCTCCAGCATCGCCGGGATGACCGCGCGCATGCAGCGGTAGACACCGTTCAGATTGACGTCGACGACGCGGTACCACTCCTCGTCGTCGATCTCCCAGAGCGCGCGGTCGCCTGTGTAGGACGTGCCAGCGTTGTTCACGAGGATGTCGATGCGGCCGAACTCGGAGAGCGTCGCCTGGGCGAGCCGCTCCGCGTCCTCACGATCCGTCACGTCACACTCGACGGCGAGGGCGCGCCGGCCGAGCTGCTCGACCTCCTCGACGACTGACGCGAGGCCGCGCCAGCCGGTCGTGTGCTCCTCCTCCGGGAACGCCTCGGGCGCTCGCGGGGCGCCGGAGACGACCACGTCCGCGCCCTCCTGCGCCAGCCGCAGCGCGATGGCGCGGCCGATGCCGCGCTTCCGCGCCGCGCCCGTGACGATGGCGACTTTGCCCGCTAGCCCTTCCATGCCAAGCCTCCTCGATGTCAAACGTGTGCGTAGCGCCGCGCGGCGTGCAGCCATGACGATAACATAGCGATCGATCGGGAGGGAGCTACTGACGCGAGCGGCGGAGGCGCAGCGCGAAGAGTGCGCCGGTCACTGCGAGGAGACCGAGGCTCGCTAGCGCGATGAGGAGCACCGGCTGGCCGCCGTCGTCGTCTACGTTGACCGGTTGCAGTTCCGCGTCAGGCTGCGGTTCAGAATCGGACACTGGCTCAGGCTCCGGCACTAATGGTGGCAGCGGCTCACCCATCGCGAAGGAGAGCGCGGCATCCAGCTCCGCTTGGGACGCGCCGGTGATGGCCGCGACGGTTCGCAGGGCCTCTCCCACTGGAATCGGAGGTTCAGGCGGAATATTCTGGAAGGCCACTTGAGCCTCGCCATTCGCCAACACGTACTTGCCCCACTCATGACCAACCACGAATGAATCGCCGCGAAACTCTCCAAACATCAGGAGCACACGTTCGCCTTCTTGGAGACGCGGGCCGCCCGTGCAGTCCGCGCCAAGAGAACCAAGCGGCGAGAGCGTTACCAAAGGCTCGACCGTACCCTTAAGCACCGCTTCCACGCGAACCGTCGATTCGTAGACATTGTAGGAATTGGGCCGATCCCTAACGAGTCGCTCATTGATGACTTCACCAACGATCACTACTTGTGCACCACGAGCGAGTCCCTCCAACGCAGTCGGAGCGAGCGAGCACGCGGCCGCGTGCCGCGCCGTCTGCGGGGCGAGCGAACCCGCGAAAACCAGGGCGCCAAACAGCGCCGCCACCGCCAAACGAACTGCCATCATGCCAGTATAGACGCTTACGGAGACGCGTTGGTTCCCTCGTCCCCGCCGCGTGCGCCGTCTCCCATCTGCACGTGCTCCTCATGCCACGGGCCGCGGTAGCGGCCGTCGTCCGGCTCCAGGTGGATCGTCACCGTCGCGCTCGGCAGACGCTCGTGGATCGCCTCCTCCAGCGTGTCACACAGCCCATGCGCCACCGCGACCGTCTGCTGCGGGTCGACGATGAGGTGGAACTCGACGTAGCGCTGACGGCCGGACTTGCGGGTGCGCAGGTCATGGTAGCCGCGGATGCCGCTGCCGCGCTGCTCGTCCAGGCACCTCTCGATCAGCTCCTCTTCACGACGGGGCAGCCGAACGTCCATGATCTCGTCCAGCGCCGCCCGGAACACCTGCGCCGCCGTCCAGAGGAGGTAGACGGCGAGCGCGAGCGCGACCAGCGGGTCGAAGATCGTGCTGTCGGTGAGCGCGACGAGCGCGAGCGCGCTGAAGACCGCGCCCGCCTGCCCGACGTTCGTCCAGAGGTGTCGCGTGTCGGCGGCCAGCGCGGGCGAGCCGGTCAGCCGCGCCGCCCGGCTGACGTAGAGCACGACGAACACGTTCACCACAGCGGTCACCGCGAGCGCGATCATGCCCGGCGTCGTATCGATCTCGACATCGCGCTCGATCAGGCGGCCCACGGCGGTGTAGATGATGAACCCGCCGCCTCCCGCGATGAGCAGCGCCTGCCCGGCGGCGGCGACGCTCTCCGCCTTGCCGTGGCCGTACGGGTGCTCTTCGTCCGGCGGCTGGCTGGCCATGCGGATGCTGAGGAAGGCGAAGCTGGAGGCGACCGCGTCTTCCGCGCTATCGATCGCGTCCGAGAGCACCGCGATGCTGCCAGTGAGGATCCCCACCGCGAACTTGAGGACCATGAGCGTGATGTTTGACGTGAAGGAGAGCGCCGCCGCCCGCGAGGCGAGGTCGTAGCGGAAGGCGAAGAAGCGGTCGAGCCTTGAGGTGGCCATCGAGCGTTAGGGCGGCGCGTTGCGTAGCGATTCGCCCGCCGCCGGCCCGGCTGGGGTCTCGAGCTGCATCGCGCCTTCGCGCTGAGCGGCCAGCCGCCGGCTGAGCACGGCGAACGCGATCAGCCCGACGAGCACGCCGAACCAGAGCGTGCCGAAGCGGATGATCAGCGTACCGACCGCAGCGGCGCTCCGGCTCATGTCGATCAGCGTGACGGAGAGCGTCGTAATGCCCGCCTCCGCCACGCCCAGACCGCCCGGCGTCAGCAGGATCGCGCTCGCCAGCGTCGCGATGGGCAGGATGAAGGCCGCCTGCAGCAGGAGCGTACCGTTCGCGTCGAGCCCGAGCCCGACGAGCGTGAAGTAGAAGCCGAGCACCTCGAAGAACCATGAGAGCGTGCTGAGCGCGGCCATGAGCAGCACGGCGCTCGGCGAGAGGAGCGCGCGGCTCGCCTCGTAGAACTCCTCCATCTGCGGCACGAAGCGCCGGACGACCGGCACCCGGCCCGCGAGTCGCAGGACCGCCATCGCCGTCGGGCGGTGGCGGGCGGCCACGACGACCAGCACGGAGCCGAACGCGATCACGACGAAGACCTGCCACAGGTTGCCGAAGATGAAGACGCCCGCCGAGGCCATGATCAGCAGCGCGATGCTGTCGGTCAGGCGCTCGGCGATGACGATGGGCGCGGAGCGGGCGATGGGCGTGCCGTGCACCTCGCGCAGCAGGTAGCTCTTCAGCCATTCGCCCACCTTGCCCGGCGTGATCACCATGCCCAGGCCGGAGAAGTAGATCAGCAGGCTGTCGCTCAGCGCAAGCCCGCGCACGCCGATGAGCCGCAGGTAGTACTGCCACTTCACGAAGCGGAAGACGTAGTTCAGGCTGGTGAGGGCGAGGATGAGCGGCAGCAGCGCCCAGTTGAAATCGCCCAGGCTGCGCCAAACATCGCTGAAGTCCGCGTAGAGGGAGAGGCCGACGAAGACGATCAGCCCCAGCAGGAGCGAGATGAGCAGCTTGCCGCGCAGGTTCTCCGTGTTCACGACGTTCCCATGATATGACAGGTCGGGCAGGGTGAACACCCTGCCCCGTCATGATCGTTATCGGATGCGCGCCGGCGTCACGAAGCGCCTACATCACCATCGGCTCCGTGTACTCGCCCCAGACGTCGCGCATGACGTTGCAGATCTCGCCCAGCGTGCCGTAGGCGCGCACCGCATCGATGAGCAGCGGCATGACGTTGTCGCTGCCGCGGCAGGCGGACTCCAGCGCGGCCAGGCATCGCGCGGTCTCTCGTTCGTCGCGCTCGCGGCGGATGCGCTGGAGCCGCTCGAGCTGGAGCCGCTCTGCCTCGGGATCGATCGCCAGGATCGGGATGTCGAGCGGCTCGTCCATGACGAAGTCGTTGACGCCGACGATCGTGCGCTCCTTGCTATCGATCTCCCGCTGATAGCGGTACGAGGCGTCGGAGATCTCGCGCTGGAAGAAGCCCGCTTCGATCGCGGGGATGACGCCACCCAGGTCCTCGACGCGGTGGAGATACTCGTAGCACTCGCGCTCGGTCTCGTTGGTGAGCCGCTCGACGAAGTAGCTGCCCCCGAGCGGGTCGACGGTGTTCGCCACGCCGGACTCATGCGCGATCACCTGCTGCGTCCGCAGCGCGAGGAGGGCGGCCTTCTCGCTCGGCAGCGCCAGCGCCTCGTCCATCGCGTTCGTGTGCAGCGACTGCGTGCCACCCATCACCGCCGCGAGCGCCTGAATGGCGGTGCGCACGGCGTTCACCTCCGGCTGCTGGGCCGTGAGCGAGCAGCCGGCCGTCTGCGTATGGAAGCGTAGCCACCAGGAGCGCTCGTTCTTCGCGCCAAAGCGCTCGCGCATCTCGCGCGCCCAGATGCGGCGGGCGGCGCGGAACTTCGCCACCTCCTCGAAGAAGTCGTTGTGGCAGTTGAAGAAGAACGAGAGCCTCGGCGCGAATTCGTCGATCTCCAGGCCGCGCTCCAGACACCAGCGGACGTACTCAAAGCCGTCCGCGAGCGTGAACGCGAGCTCCTGGGCCGCCGTGGAGCCGGCCTCGCGGATGTGGTAGCCGGAGATGCTGATCGTGTTCCAGAGTGGCATCTCGCGCGTGCCGAACTCGATCGTGTCGATGACGAGGCGCATGGAGGGCTCCGGCGGGTAGATGTACTCCTTCTGCGCGACGAACTCCTTGAGGATATCGTTCTGGAGCGTGCCCGCGAGCTTGTCGCGCGCCACGCCCTGCTTCTCCGCCGCAACGATGTACATCGCCCAGATCGCTGCCGCCGGGGAGTTGATCGTCATCGAGGTCGTGATCTCGCCGAGCGGGATGCCTTCGAGCAGCGCCTCCATATCGGCGAGCGAGGAGACGCCGACGCCGCACTTGCCGAACTCGCCCGCGGCGGCCGGGTCGTCCATGTCGCGGCCCATGAGCGTCGGCAGGTCGAAGGCGATCGAGAGGCCGGTCTGGCCCTGCGAGAGGAGGTACTTGAAGCGCGCGTT
>JADFNZ010000001.1:0-4431 GCA_022563135.1 Chloroflexota bacterium
ATCACGAGCGGCCCCTCCAGGGTGCCGGCCGACATGTAGTGGATCTTCGCCGCGTTGTTGACGATCTGGTCGAACGCGAGGAGGCTGAAGTTGATCGTCATCAGCTCCACGATGGGCCGGAGCCCGCCCATCGCCGCGCCGACCCCGCAGCCCACGATGACTGACTCGGAGATCGGCGTATCGCGGATCCGCTCCGGGCCGAACTCCTCCAGCAAGCCCTTGGTCACGGCGTAGGAGCCGCCGTATGCGCCGATGTCCTCGCCCATGAGGATCACCCGGTCGTCGGCGAGCAGCTCCTCGCGGAGCGTCTGGCGCAGCGCCTCACGGAAGGTCATCTCCGGCACGGCTACGATTCCTCTTCCTTGTAGACGTGTTCGTAGAGCGCTTCGGGCTCCGGGTGGGGGCTCTCTTCCGCGAAACGGGTCGCTTCGTTCACCACGTTCTCGATCTCCTCCTGGATCGCCCGGCAGGCCGCCTCGTCGACGACGCCCTCCTGCTTCAGCTCCTGCTGGAAGGTCAGTATCGGGTCGCGCGGACGCCAGTGCGCCGCCTCCTCCTTATCGCGGTAGAACTCGGGGTCGGCCATGGAGTGGCCGCGGAAGCGATAGGTGATCGCTTCGAGCAGCACTGGGCCCTGGCCCGAGCGGATCGACTTCGCCGCCTTGGCGGTGGCTTTCTGCATCTCCAGCACGCTCATTCCGTCCACCTGTTCGCCGTGCATCGCGTAGCCGTCCGCTCGCTTGTAGACCTCAATGACCGCTGAGACGCGGCGGATGTCCGTACCCATGCCGTAGAAGTTGTTCTCGCAGAGGAAGAGCACCGGCAGCTTTCGCACGGAGGCGAGGTTGAGCGACTCGTGGAACTCGCCTTCGTTCACCGCACCGTCGCCGAAGATGCAGAGGACGATGCGGCCGTTCTTGAGCTGCTGGTTCGCGAGCGCTATGCCGCAGGCAAGCGGCAGGTGGCCTGCGACGATCGCGTAGCCGCCTAGGAACGAGCGCTCCACGTCGAAGAGGTGCATGGAGCCGCCCTTGCCGCGGCTCACGCCCGTGTCCCTGCCGAAGAGCTCGGCCATGATGCGGTCAGGTTCGAGGCCGCGCGCCAGGGCGTGGCCATGCTCGCGGTAGTGGGTGAGGATCTGGTCGTCGTCGTTGAGCGCGCTGATCGCGCCCACGGCCACCGCCTCCTGGCCGATGCAGAGGTGCAGGAACCCGGCGATGCGCTGGCGTGCGTACATCTCCGCCGCCTTCTCCTCGAAGCGGCGGATCAGCATCATCTTGCGCAGCAGGCCGATGCGCTGATCTTCGCCTGAGTCCTTCGCCGGCCGCTTCGCCGCGAGTTGTGTCATGCGTTGAGCTACTCCGTCCAGAAGTGGATCGCCTCGCCGTTGACGGCGAGCGCCGCTTCCTTGACGACTTCCGACAGCGTCGGGTGGGCGTGGACCGCCCAGCCGAGCTCGCGCGGCGTCGTCTCGAGCACGCTGCCGAGCGAAGCCTCCGCGAGCAGCTCGGTCGCGTCCTGGCCGATCATATGGTAGCCGACGATCTCGCCGGTGGCCGCGTCCGACACGAGCTTCACCAGACCGTCCGTGCGCTCCATCGCGATCGCCTTGCCGTTGCCGCGGTAGGGGAAGACGCCGATCTTCACGTCGAGGCCGCGCTCGCGCGCCTGTGCCTCCGTGAGGCCAAGGCTGGCGACCTGCGGTTGACAGTACGTACAGCGAGGCATCTTCTCGTACTCCAGCGTCGGCGGCTCACGCCCGGCGATGCGTTCGACCGCTATCACGCCCTGGGCGGATGCTACGTGGGCGAGAGGGAGTTTACCGGTCACGTCGCCGATGGCGTAGACGTTCGCCACGTTCGTCCGCATCTGCTCGTCGATGCGGATGAAGCCGCCGTCGAGCTCGACGCCAACGCTCTCAAGCCCGAGCCCGTCGGTGTTGGCCGCCATCCCGATGCCGACCAGCACCTTGTCGGCAGTGAGCTCTTGGTCTCCGCTGGCGGTCGTTACGGTCACCGTGGCGCGTCCGTTCGCGGTCGCAACGCCCGCGACCTTCGCGCCGGTCAGGTAGCCGATCTGCTGCTTCTTGAACGACCGCTCGAGTTGGCGGCTGATCTCTTCGTCCTCCAGCGGCACCAGGTGGTCGAGCATCTCGACCACGGTGACCTGCGCGCCGTAGGCCCGGTAGTAGTAGGCGAACTCCACGCCGATGGGCCCACCGCCGACGATCACGATCGCCTCTGGCGTCTCGCGAAGCTCTAGCGCCTCGCGGCTGGTGATCACCGTCCGGCCGTCGATCTCGAGGCCGGGCAGCGAGCGGGCGTGGGCGCCGGTCGCGATGATGATCTGCTCCGCTTCGACCATGTCGCCCGCGGGCTCGACCGCGATCTCGTGCGCGCTCTTGAGCGAGCCGCGCCCCTCGACAACGGCGACCTTGTTCTTCTTGAGCAGGAACTCGACGCCCTTCACCATCCGATCGACCACCTGGCGGCTGCGGTCGATCGCCTTCCCCATGTCGATGCGGAGGGCGTCGTAGGTGATGCCGAACTGGTCGGAGTCGCGGAAGAGGTGGACAAGCTCGGCGTTCCAGAGCAGCGCCTTGCTGGGGATGCAGCCCCAGTTCAGGCAGAGGCCGCCCAGCCGCTCCTCCTCGACGACGGCCGCCTTCAGCCCGAGCTGTGCGGCGCGGATGGCGGCCACGTAGCCGCCCGGCCCGCCCCCGATGATCGCAACGTCGTACTTGGCCACTAGGCGTCTCCTCCGGCGGTGAGCTGCTGCCGCGTCTGCTTGTGGGCGTGGTAGGAGCTGCGCACGAGGGGGCCGGCCTCCACGTTCGCGAAGCCGAGCTCACGGCCCTTCTCTATGAACGGCTGGAACTCGTCAGGCGGGTAGTAACGCTGTACCGGAAGGTGCTTGGCGCTCGGCCGGAGGTACTGCCCGATCGTCACGAACTCGACGCCGGCGGCTCGGAGGTCGCACATCACCTCGATGATCTCATCGGGGGTTTCGCCCAGCCCGACCATCATGCCGGACTTCGTGAGCTGCGACGGATCGAGCTCCTTCGCCCGGCGCAGCAGCTCTAGCGACCGCTCGTACCGCGCCTTCGGCCGGACGCGAGGGTAAAGCCGCGGCGCGGTCTCCACGTTGTGGTTGAGCACGAAGGGTTGCGCCTTGACGACGGTCTCCAGCGCGTCCCAGTTGCCCATGAAGTCGGGGATCAGCACCTCCACGCGGCAGTCCGGCCGGTCCTGCCGGATCGTGCGGATGCAGGCGGCGAAGATGGCGGCGCCACCGTCCGGCTGGTCGTCGCGGTTGACGGAGGTGATCACCACGTAGTCGAGGTCGAGTTCGCGCACCGCCCCGGCCAGCCGGTATGGCTCGAACCAATCGAGGCCCGGTTCCGGCCGCCCGCTGGTAACGGCGCAGAAGCCGCATGAGCGGGTGCAGACGTCGCCCAGGATCATGAATGTAGCCGTGCCGGAGTTGAAGCACTCGCCGATGTTGGGGCAGTGCGCCTCCTCGCAGACGGTGTGCAGCTCGTGCTTGCGCAGGAGCGCCTTGATGCGCCCGTAGCGCTCGCCGGCCGGGAAGCGAACCTTCAACCACGGCGGCTTCGCCTCTCTCCCGCCCGTGCTGGCGCGCTCTCGCAGTGGGATGATAGGTTGCACAGTTGCCGCTCCTATGCCGTCGCTTCCGCGAGGGCCGGCTGCTGGATAGCGATCGGGAAGACGCGCGCGAACGCCTCGATCGTCGCGTCCATCACGGCGTCCAGCCCGGGCGCTCGGCCGATCTGTTCGGCCATCGACGTGACCGTGGTATCGGGCAGGCCGCAGGGGACGATGTGCGTGAAGTAGCTGAGATCTGTGTCGACGTTGAGTGCGAAGCCGTGGCTCGTCACACCGCGCGATATCCGCACACCGATGGCGGCGATCTTCGCGGCGCCGATCCAGACGCCCGGGCGGCCGTCCCAGCGGCGAGCGGCGATGCTGAAGGAGGCGAGCGTCTCGATCAGGATCTCCTCCAGCGACCGCACGTACCAGCGCGGGCCCTGGCGCCAGCGTCGCAGGTCAAGGATCGGGTAGGCGACAAGCTGGCCCGGGCCGTGGTAGGTGATGTCGCCGCCGCGGCCGGTTTCGTGCACGGTCGCGCCGATCTCGCCGAGCTGCGCCGCGTCCAGCAGCAGATGCTCAGGCCTGGCGCGTGCGCCGAACGTGTACGTGGGTGGATGTTCGAGGAGCAGGAGCCGCGCCCGGCCGTCCGCGCGGCATCGCGCGACGAAGCTGCGCTGTAGCTCCTGCGCCTCCTGGTACTCGACGAGGCCGTAACGGTACACGGTGCATGGGACAGCCGTCCGATTGGGCTGCATAAGGCGTTCCTCGTGTAGTATCGGCAACGAACGTACCGATTGTGTCCTCACAATCTCGATCTTAG
>JADFNZ010000001.1:4444-12375 GCA_022563135.1 Chloroflexota bacterium
TATCGCTGTAACGGCCCTGTTCGCGCCGTACGAGCGCTAGCGGCCGGCGACTATGCTATCGACGATCTTGGGGGCGGAGAGCAGCGTCTTGTGCACCGGGCAGCGCTGCGCGATCTCAAGGAGACGGCTGGTCTGTTCTTCAGACAGGTTGCCGCGAACGGAGATGTCTCGCTTGATCAGCTCTACTCTGCCGCTCTCCTCTTCGCAGTCCTCGCAGTCCTTGGCGTGCACCCTGTCGTGCGTGAGGTGCACCGAAACTTCACCCAGGTCCCAGCCTTTGCGGCGGGCGTACATGAGCAGCGTCATGGCGGTGCAGGAGCCCAGCGCCCAGAGCAGCAGCTCGTAGGGGCTCGGGCCCAGGTCCTCGCCGCCCGCCGCTTCCGGTTCGTCGCAGACGAACGCGTGCCGCTCCGAGGTGACGAGCTGGCTGTACGTATAGTCGGGTAGGTATTGGACGGTAACTTTGGCCACAGGGCGCCTCCTTGTCTGAGATCGATGGCATCGTACCACGCGCGTTGATCGGTGCGCCCTTGACAGGGGAATGCTAGTAGGCTAGGATACTAGCTCATGACAGAGCATGCCGATCAGCGAGACGCCTTCGGCAAGCAGCAGTTCAACGTCTACCTGCCGCCGGAGCTGGTGCGAGAGATCAAGCACGCTGCGATCGACGAGAGGTACTCGCTCAGTAGGTACGTAGAGGTGGTCTTTCGCGAGTATCTCGCGCGGAGAAGGAAGGAGAAGCCGGAGTGAGCACAAGCTTGACCGTATACGTGGTCACGCCGGACATCGACAAGATGCGCCGCTTCTATGAGGGCGCGCTTGGCGTCGAGGCTGGTGAACAGTCCGGCAATTGGGTGCCGTTTCGGCTGGGCGGCGCTACCTTCGCGTTGCACGCCGCCGCGAACGAATCGCTGGAGGAGCTACAGCGATTCAGCCTGAGCTTTGGTGTGGACGACATCGAGGCTGTCGTCGCGCGCTTCGAGGCGCAAGGCGCCGAGGTCCTGCGCGGCATCGCGGACGAGACGTTCGGCCGGATGGCGACGCTGCGCGACCCAGATGGACGTTCGTTCGAGGTCGTGCAGTATTAGCGTTCGAGCGCGAGTAGGTGGTTGTGGATGAGCGTACGGATGACCGTGTATGCATATACGACCGAGCTAGAACGCGTGCGGAAGTTCTACGGGCGAGCGCTCGAGATTGAGCCGGCGTTTCGAGCGGGAAACTGGCTGCCCTTCAAGCTGGCAGGAGGCATCTTTGCGCTTCACGCGGCCGGAAGCGACGCTGCAGCTGACATCCGAGGCTTCAAGCTCAGCTTCGAAGTGGACGATATCGAGATAGCCATCGTCCGCTGGGAGGCGCAGGGCGCGCAGGTCTTGCGAGGCGTCGCTGATGAGGCCTTCGGCAGACGCGCGTTCCTCGCAGACCCGGATGGGCGGCAGGTGGAGATCGTCCAACATGAGGCCCCATAGCCAGAGACGCGTGTAAGGAGGAACCATGGCGACGGTCACGGGACTACACTCCGCATCTATCTTTGTGGAGGCGTACCAGTCAACGATCGACTTTTACGTGAACCAGCTCGGGTTCACGGTAGAAGAGCGGACGGAGCGCGCATCGCTGCTGAGGGCGGGCGACTTCCGGCTGCTCGTGCATGTCGGTGGTCCCAGCCAGGCGCCGGCGGATCTAGGGATGCACCTCCATCTTTGGGTCGATGACGTCGATGAATATCACAGACAGCTAGCCGAAGGAGGAGTGGCGGTGACGGAGCCGCCGCAGGACCGGCCATGGGGCCTGCGAACGTTTCACGCGCATGACCCAAACGGATACGAGTGGGAGTTTGTGCAGAACGTGCCGTCTTAGCGGATTCTTGGGGCATCGCGGTTACGCGCCGTGCTCGCCGCGCTCTTGTGCCTCCTCGAGCGCAGCCTTGATCCGTGCCTCGATAGGGGAGAAGGGGTTGGCGGTGCCGGCGAGCTCCCGCAGGCTGTTGAACTTCTTGTAGCCCGTCGCCCGCTCCGCCGCGAGCCTGCGCGCGAACTCGCCGCTGCGCACGTCGTCGATGATGCGCTGGAGATGCTGGCGGAGCGGCTCGCGGTCGAACTCGATCGTGCGCATCATGCCGCCGTACTGGCTGGTGACGGAGTGGAGGGCGGCCTGCTCGAAGAAGCCGAGGTCGGCCATCGCGTGGAAGGTCTCCGCGGCCTCGCCCGATAGATAGAGGTCGAGCGCCATCGCCTCGGGCGGAAGTCCCGCCGCGACGCCGATCTCCAGCATGAGCATGAAGGTTGTGCCGAGGAGCGAGCCGAACCCCTGCTCGTGGAAGAGATCGAGGAGCGTCTCGTCGTTGGCGGAGAGCTCGAACGCCCCCAGGCGCAACGTGCCGATACCCTTGGCCAGTGCGAGCAGCAGCGGCCACGCGCTGCCGCTCGCGTCCTGCTCGACTGAGAGGTAGCTGTAGAAACCCTCGCCGCGCTCGTAGAGCTGCCGGAGCTGGCGCCCGATCATGCGCGGCGCGAGCAGCAGGACATCGACGTCTGCCGGTGGCGTAATCCCCTTGAACGTCAGGTTGTAACCGGAAGCGAGGACGAGCGCGCTGTGGGGCCGGAGGGCGGGCGCGATCTCATCCGCGTAGACATCGGGAAGCTCCTCGTCCGGGATGAGGAGGAAGAGCACGTCTCCTTCTCCAGCAGCCTCGGCGATCGTGCGAACCGGGAAGCCGTCTTCTTCAGCCTGTGTCCAAGAGTCGTCGCGGAGTGTACCGACGATGATGCTGTCTGCGCCGCTATCGCGGAGGTTGAGCGCCTGCGCGCGCCCCTGGTTGCCGTAGCCGATGAAGGCGATGCTGCGCCCGTCTAGGTGGCGCAGGTCGCCGTCCGCTTCGCCAAACGCTCGTGGCGGTGGGGGTGGCTCCGTCATCTGAGAGACATCGGGTGGTTGGCGTGGCCGTTGCGCCGCAGGCACTGGTGTCCGTCCTGCTCGATCGGCGTTTCGCAGAGGATGCAGACGGGCCGCCCGGCTCTGAGCACCTCGTCGGCTTGGTCGGCGAACGTTTCGCACTGGCCGCGGCTTATGCCGCACCGAAATGATGGCGGAGCGCTGTCCGGAACGTCCATCGTGTACGCGAAGATCAGGACTACCTGGCGCTCATCGTCGTAGCCGAGGCTCAGTCTCCCGATCTTGAAGTCGACGTCAGGGTCGTTCGGCAGCGGGTCGATAGGTGAGGCCTGCGCCGGTCCGGCCGGGGCGTCCGGGCTCGTGGTCTGCTCCAGAAGCTGCCGGATGCCGATCGCGAGTGCAGCGAGCTGCTCCTTCTCCAGCCAGAGGGAGGCGGTCTCCTCGCCGCTGCGGATCTGGAGGCGAAACGTGCGCTTCCCTGGCTCGCCGATCGCTTCCGGAGCGAGCAGGTCAGCATGGCCGAAGTCCCACATAGCGCTTCCATTGTACGCTGTCGACTTTTGGAAGCATACCGCTCCGCGAAGCGCATGCCCGCTTTACCATGACGCAAGCGCGGCCACCGTCTAAGATAGAATGGCAACGGTCTAACGCATGGAGGTATCGGTGGCAGTGTGAAGACGAGAGAGGAGCGATCGGCTGGTGGCGTAATCTATCGGGCGGAGAGCGGCGGTGCGGCTGTCTGCCTCATCGCTACGCACGATGGCAGAGTCTGGCAGCTCCCGAAAGGGCTGATTGAGCCGGGAGAGCCGCCGGAGGAGACGGCCCGTCGCGAAGTGGCTGAGGAGACCGGCCTCAAGGGAGAGCTCCTTCAACCGCTCGACGAGATCGAGTACTGGTACGTGTGGGACTACGGCGAGGGGCCGGAGCGCGTGCACAAGCTCGTCAATTTCTACTTGCTCCGGTACGTGGACGGCTCCACCGAGGACCACGACGATGAGGCCGACGAAGCGCGCTGGTTCCCGATCGCGCAGGCCCACGAGCGTCTCTCCCACGACAACGAGCGGCGGATCATGAGGCTCGCGGAGAAGGCGATCGTGGGTGTCATCCGTGGGGATTAGTCGGCGCGGGTCGGCTAGCGATCGGGCGGCGCGTCCCGCTCGCCGTCACCAGCCTGATCTATCTCACTGTCCTCAACCGTCCGCTTGAGATTAGCCAGCCCTTCCACCAGCATGATCTCGTAGTTGGTGTCTACTCGTCCGAAGGTGAGGACACGGGAGAGGAAGTAGCGCAACCCCAGCGGCACCATGGTCGCGACAACTTCGGTGTGGTCGTCGCGAGGGATAATCTTGTAGCTGAGCGTCGCCGGTATGCCCCCGCCGAGCTCGAGCGAGAGCTCGATCAGCTCGGGGCGAACCCTGCGCTCGATCTGGTAGTGATCCGACACCGCGGCATCCAGCTCGCGGTTGAGCGCGTCCCAGATCGCGGCCGGGTCCGCCTTGATAGCGAAAGCCTTCTCAATCGCCACGTTCTTATTATACGCGCGCGGGCAGGTGACATCGCGAGACGGTCAGGGGCTCGAGAAGGGCGCTGAGCGAAGTAGGAATGCTATTGGGGTGGTTGAGTGTGACCGTCGCAGCAGCCGCGGCGCCGAAGCGCGTCCGTCAGGAATTGGAGGCCTTGTCGCGCCTGGTCACGCTCGGCCTCCACCGCGCGAAGCCGGTCGCGCAGGGTGTGAACCTCGGCTTCGCTGGCGGCGCACCGGGCCGTCAGTTCGTGGGAGGAGGGCTTGACTTGCTTCTGTCGCACTGCCATATCAAGAAGACAACGCTAAACTCCGGAAGGAGTAACGTTCGGGTCTATCATCTCACCCTCAAGCGCACCTAGTAATTAGGGATATCCCTGGAGGAGAACCGTGAAGAGCAGCATAACCATCGCGGAACTCGCTGAGACCGCTCTCCCCCTGTTCGGTGACCCGGATAGGGAGTACGACTACCTCGCCGCGCTAGAGGGCTACCAAGAGATCGACGGCGGGATCGAGGCGCGGGTGCGGAGCCAGGAGGGCCGGCGCGCACGCGTGCGCCTCCGCTTCGTAACGGCGGACATCGTGCGTATCCAGTACCTGCTCGATCGGGAACCTCCCGAGGCGACACCGATGCTCGACGGGCCGCTACCAGTGCCGCCGGCGGTCACACTGGCGAACGAAAGTACTACGCTCGCGCTCGCAAGCGCGTCGCTGCGTCTCCAGATTGAGCGTGAGCCGTTTCGCTGGGCGCTCCTGGATGGCCAGGGCGAGACCGTGGCGGCGATGGAAGTCCACGATCGGGCGGATCGCCATATCTCCGTGCCGGCGGGCTGGTCCGAGCGCGAAGGGGAGTGCAGATTTCATGAGACGTTGGCGCTCCGTCCGGAAGAAGCGCTCTTCGGCCTGGGCGAGTCCTTTGGCGCGCTGAACCGGCGCGGATCGCGGGTGATCGCGTGGTCGCGCGACACGCACGGCACGAACACGACGCCGCTCACCTACTTCAACATTCCGTTCTTCCAGAGCAGCCGCGGCTACGGGATCTTCATCAACCACACGAGCCGGATCGTGTACGAGATGGGCTACCCCTCCCAGATCAGCTGCTCATTCCAGGTGGACGACCCCTATCTGGACTACTTCCTGATCTTCGGCCCCGAGCCGAAGCGCATCCTGGAGCGCTACTGGCAGCTCACCGGTCGCGGCGCGCTGCCGCCCCTCTGGTCGTTCGGCGTGTGGGCCTCGCGCTGCATGTACCGCGACGCCGAGCAGGTACGGGGCGTCGTCGAACGGATGCGCGAACTTGATCTGCCGCTCGACGTGGTGCACGTCGATCCGCGCTGGCTCGAGCGCCGTAAGCATCACGAGCGCGACGGCTGCGATTTCGTGTGGGACACCGAAGCGTTCGGCGAGCCGGAGGAGTTCGTCTCCTGGCTCAAGGAGCGTCACGTGCGGCTGTCGCTCTGGGAGAACCCCTACGTCTGGCGCGATACCCCGCTTTACGAGGAGGGAGTGAGGCGCGGCTTCTTCGCCACTGGGCCGGACGGGGAGCCCTCACGGTCGCTCGATAACGAACGCGAGGCGGTCGTCGTGGACTTCACGAACCCGGAGGCGGCGCGATGGTGGCAGGATCAGCATCGGCCGCTCCTCAGGGCGGGCGTGGCGGCCTTCAAGTCGGACTACGCGGAGGGCGTGCCGGCGGACGCGCGCTTTTCCGATGGTACGACGGGCCGGCAGACGCACAACGTCTACCCGCTCCTCTACAATCGCGCGGTCTCAGAGGTGATCCAAGAGGAGCGCGGGGAGGCGGTGGTGTTCGGTCGCTCCGGGTACGCGGGCAGCCAGCGCTATCCGATCAACTGGGTGGGCGATACGCAGTGCACCTGGGAGGGGATGGCGGCCGCGTTACGGGCGGGTCTCAGCCTTAGCCTCTCCGGCATTCCCTTCTGGAGCCACGATATCGGCGGCTTCTGGAACCCGGTCGATCTGAGCGCGGCGCCGGATCCCGCGCTCTACATCCGCTGGGCGCAGTGGGGCCTGCTCTCGTCGCACGCTCGGTTCCACGGTATACGCGGACGTGAGCCCTGGTGGTACGGCGAAGAGGCGGTCGAGATCGTCCGGCGCTACGCGCGCCTGCGCTACCGCCTGCTGCCGTACCTCTGGTCGTTCGGCAACGAGGCGGCCGCAACGGCGACGCCGCTCGTCCGGCCGCTCGTGCTCGAGTTTCCGCGCGACCCGACGACGCACCACGTCGATCTGGAGTACCTGCTGGGCCCGTGGCTGCTGATCGCGCCGGTGTTCAGCGCGAACGGGAAGGTTCAGGTCTACCTCCCGCCGGGCCGCTGGTTCGACTTCTGGACAGGGGAGACGAACGAAGGTCCCCGCTGGTTGTCGCTTACGGCGGCGCTCGATCACCTGCCAATGTTCGTGCGCGATGACTCACTGCTGCCGATGGGCCCCGAGATGACCTACGTAGGCGAGAGGCCGTGGGAGCCGCTCGAGATCGCCGTGCGGCTGTCATCCCAAGCGTCGCTGCGCGTGGAGGGGGAGGGCGCCGCCGTCGAGATCGAGGCGGAGCGGCGCGGCGAGGGCATCGAGCTCACGCTACGCGGTCGAGCCGATCTCGCGCTGCGCTTCGTTTCGCCGCGCGTTAGGACGGCGGAGGCAACGGGCGATGTGAGCGCCGTCCGGGTAGAGGAGATCGCCGGCGACCTCACACTGCGCCTGCGGCTGGCCGGCGCCGCTACGGTGAGAGCAGGCTAACGCGGCCGCGTTCGCCGGCGTGAGCCAGCCCGCATTCTTCAGGCGAACTCCTCAGACGCCTATCGCAGCACCCTGATCTCTGGCCGTCTGCAGAGAAAGGCCGGTCTAGAGGTACAGTTCGCTCTCCCCGCGGCCGAATATGCATCCGGATGCAGGCGCATGCGTCCGGCATCTGAGTAGCTGCTTTACGTATGCCCGGAGGTGTAGGATGGCATCATTCAAGGGTCGCCTGGGGGCTCTGCTGGGCGTCCTTGTCGCGGTCGCTGGGCTGGGCCGCATTCAGCATCAGCGCTCCGGCCATCGTGACCGGTGCGGACACAGAGGTGCCTCCGCCCGGCGACAGCCTTGCGCTTTCGGCCGACGATACGGGCAGCACAGTCGCCGGTGCGGACTGTATATTCAGCATCGTTTCGCAGCCGGGTAACGACGCAAGCCTCGCCTCGACGACTGGTACGACAGACGCTACCGGCGCCGTGACCGTAACGCTCAACGTCGGCAGCGCGGCAGGCGCGATCGAGGTTGGGGCAGACTGCGGCGGCTTGACCGCCACGGTAAGCATGGTCGCGGGCGCCGTTCAAGAGCTGGCTGAGCCGCCGGCCTCTCTGCCGGAAACGGGCACCGGTTACCTGCCGAACTCGGACTCCGGCGTGACCACGATCCTCTTCACCGTGATCGCGGCGTTCGGCCTGATGCTTATGGGCGCCGGCCTCATCGCGGTGAGCCGCGTGCGGCCGACCCGGGAGAGCTAGACCAGAATAGCGAG
>JADFNZ010000001.1:12400-31188 GCA_022563135.1 Chloroflexota bacterium
CGGCGGGCCGTCACGGCTCGCCGCCTACTCTAGTCTCCAACCGCTGTCTCCAAAGTCGGGAGATTCCCGACACCGATCCGAGAGATTCTTCGGTACGATCGGAGTGGAGACCGAAGGAATCGCGAACGCGGAAACGCGGCGCGCAGGGAGGCGCTCCAGTACGTGAAACTCATCGTCACCATCCCTGCCTATAACGAGCGCGAGCAGATCGGCGATGTAATCGCAGAGGTGCCGCGCGACATCGTCGGGATCGCAGCGGTCGAAGTCCTCGTCGTCGACGATGGCTCCACCGACGGCACGGTGGAGGCGGCCCGGGCGGCGGGTGCGGATCACATCGTTTCGCATGGTCGCAACCGTGGCCTCGCGGCCGCGTTTCGGACGGCGCTGGGAGAGGCCCTTCGCCGCGGTGCGGACATCATCGTCAACACGGACGCCGACAACCACTACGATCAGAGTCGCATTCCGGATCTGATCCAACCGCTGTTGCGTAATGAGGCGGAGATCGCCGTCGGAAGCCGCCTCATCGATGGCCTGCCCATGCGGGCGGCCAACAAGTACGGCAACCGGGTGGCAAACTTCATCATGCAGCGGCTGCTGGGGCTCCCTGACGTAGACGTATCGAACGGATTTCGCGCGTATACGAGGGAGGCGGCGCTCAAGCTGAACGTTCTCTCCCACCACACGTATACGCATGAGACGCTGATCCACGCGCTGAACCAGCGACTGCGCGTGGTCAGCATGCCTCTGCCGGCGCGTCCTGTCGAGCGGCCGTCACGCCTGATCAGCAGCATCCCCAGCCACATCTGGCGAGCCGGGCGCGTCGCCCTGAGCTCGTTTACGCTCTACCGCCCGCTTCAGGTGTGGGGAGCGCTCGGCATCGTGTTCCTCATCTTGGGTAGCATCTCCTTTCTTCGCTTCCTGTACTTCTTCGTACAGGGCGAAGGAGACGGCCACATCCAGTCATTACTGGCCGGCTCGGCCGTCCTGTTTCTGGGCGCGCAGATGTTCATCGCCGGCCTACTAGCATCGGCCATTGGCTGGAACCGGCGACTGATCGAAGACGTGCTCTACCGGATGAAGGTAGAAGAGAGCTCTCCTGAGTTGGTAGGCGGGACCGCCCGCACGAACGGACACGCAGGGGACAGCGCGGACAGCGAGCAGATACGGAGGAAGGCCCATGTCGCTTAGCAAGAACGGACAGCCGATCATCGGCATCGTCGGCCTCGGTGTTCTCGGAGGCGCTACGCACAGCTACTTCGAAGGCCAGGGCTACGCGCTGCGAGTGTTCGATCCCTACAAGGGGCATGACGATGAGCGGGGACTGAACGAAGCCGAGGTGATCTTCATCTGCGTGCCGACTCCGTACCGGCCGGGCGCGGGCTTCGATGACAGCGCGCTTGAGGACGCGATCAGCAGGCTGGCAAGCTCGAAGGTGGTCGTCATCAAGTCCACCGTGCTTCCCGGGACGACCGAAGCATACCAGTTCCGCTATTCGCAGCACTGCTTCCTGTTCAACCCGGAGTTCCTACGTACGGCCACCGCCCGGGAGGACTTCGTCCAGCCGGACCGCCAGATCGTCGGCTACTGTGCGCAGAGCCGCCATCTCGCCGAAGAGCTGCTCGCCATGCTGCCGGCTGCGCCGTTCCAGCGCATCATGGTCGCGCGGGAGGCGGAGCTCACGAAGTACATGACGAACTCGTTCCTGGCGCTGAAAGTGACGTTCGGCAACGAGCTGTTCGACCTCGCCACGGCGCTCGACATCGATTACGACGTGGTGCGGGAGGCGGTGTCGGCCGATGAGCGGATCGGCCCTTCTCATCTGAGCGTCCTCCAGGACAACTACCGGGGCTACGGCGGCAAGTGTCTGCCGAAGGACACGAAGGCACTGATGGACCTGGCTGATCGGTTAGATGTGCCGCTCCGGCTGCTGCGCACAGCAGATCGCATCAACGCGACGCTCTTGCCGCCTTCAGAGTTGCCGCCGGCGACGCTACACCCGTTGCCCGTCTCCTCCAACGGCGATCGCGAGGAGATGGAGTCCGAAGAGCAGGCGGCCTAGCGGCGGCCTAACGTCTGCGATATGGCGAAGGCTGCCACCTCCGGCCCGCCGCTGAAGCGCCCGGGAGCGCCACGAGCGGCGACTTCGCCGGCGGCTGATCGCCCGGCGGCCCCCTCCGCTGCTCGTGGGGCGCTGTCCGTGACGATGCTGGGGGCGCTTCCGCCCTGGCGTGGCGTGGCGCCGTATACGCGACATCTCATCGCTGGTCTTGAGGACGTGGACGAGCTCAGCGTTGAGTTTCTCGACTTCAAGGCGCTCTATCCGAGGCGGCTCTACCCGGGCGGCGATCCTATCGACCGGAATGGTACTACTGTCCGGTTCCGCAGCGTAGCTGTGCGCCGGTTCCTCGCCTGGTACAATCCGCTCTCATGGCTGCGGGCCGGCCTCACAGCGCGAGGCCAGGTCGTGCACGCCCAGTGGTGGAGCTACGTCCTGGCGCCGGTCTATCTGACGGTGCTCGGGCTGGCGCGTCTGCGTGGAAAGCGGATCGTACTAACACTACATAACGTTGCCCCGCACGAGGGCTGCCGCTGGCAACGCTGGCTCTATCGCAGCGTCCTTCGCCTTGCGCAGCACTTCATCGTTCACACCCAGCAGAACGCGCACACGCTGATGGAGGCGTATCCGGCCGCGGTGGGCAAGATCACCATCGTGCCGATCGGACTGCTGACCGTGCCGGCGAGCCGGCCGATGAGCGCTGAAGACGCGCGCGAGGAGCTCGGGCTCATGGCAGGCGGGCCGATCGTCCTCGCCTTCGGCAACATCCGGACCTACAAGGGCGTGGATGTGCTCCTGCGGGCGTTTCGCCGGGTGCTCGATGCGGGGCAGCAGGCGACGCTTGTGATCGCGGGAGAGCCCTGGGGCGGCTTCGATGTCTACAGCCGCCTCATCGATCAGCTCGATCTCGGCGCTCACGTGCAGACCCGGTTGGAGTATCTCTCCGAAAGAGAGCGTTGACACGCTCTTCCGTGCCGCGGATCTGGCCGTCTTTCCGTACACCCACTTTGACGCCCAGAGCGCGGCCGGCACGCTGGCGCTCTCCTTCGGCGTGCCAATGGTGGTCTCCGATGTCGGCGGCCTGCCGGACCTCGTGGACGACCGTCGGGCCGTGGTCCCCGCGAACGACGAGCGGGCGCTGGCAGAGGCGCTGGTCGAGATCCTGCGCGACGATTCGCTACGCGCCAAGCTCGCGGCGGACGGTGAGCGCCGTGCCGGCGAGTTGGGCTGGGATGTGATCGCCCGGAAGACGGCGGACGTCTACCGTTCCCTCATCTAGTACTCGTCGCTCTCTTACTATGCCTGCGTGCCGAGCTAGGCTGCGCGCGACTGCGGCTCCTCGCCCGGGGCGGCCCCCTGCGTAGACACGGCGGCTGCGGCGCGCGAGGAGAGGATGCCGGTGCGGATGATGACGGTCTGGACCGCGAGCAGCGCCGCTTCGCTGATCACCATCGCCAGCGCCGCGCCCGTCGCCGCGAGCGGCGGAATAAGCGCGGCATTCGTCGCGAGGTTCACGACCAGCGCAAACAGCGTGAGCCCCCACGCGAGCCTCGTCCGTCCGCGCGCGATGATCAGAACGTAGTTCAGGTGGGTGAAGAAGTAGAGCGCCTGCGCCGCGATGAGGAAGAGGTAGGGCGCCTGCGCGCCCGAGAAGTCGCTGCCGTAGAGGAGCAGGAACAGCGGCGCAGCAGCGAGGAGCAGCACCGAGAGGCCGCCCGCGAAGAGCCCGGTAAGGCCGGTTGTCCGCCGGTACGCCGGACGCAGCTCCTCGAGCGTGCGGCACGCGGCGAACCGGGTGAGCGCGCCGCGTCCCAGCATGAGCGGCAGAAAGGCGAGTCCAAACGCGAAGTTATACGCCGCGCCGTAAAGCCCCGTCGCCTCCTCCCCTTTGATGAATGCGATGAGATACGCGTCGATGCGAAAGTAGATGAAGAAGGCGATCGTGGAGGCGAACAGCGGTAGCGCGGTACCGACCAGATGGCGAACCAGCATGCGATCGAATCGCGGGCGCACCACACCGAATGTGCGCACGACGGCAAAGACGGCGAACGCCAACGCGGCGATAGCGATCAGCGGGAAGAGCGGCGCGATGACGGCGGTCCCCCCCGGCTGATAAGAACGGCGCCGCCGGCAACGATCAGGAGCGCCATGCCCTGGAAGGCGCGGAATAATCCTTCAGACAGAAACTGGCCGTGGCCGCGTAACGGCGAGAGGAGGAGGTAACCTGCGCTCTCCAGCACGCCCCCCAGTCCGGCGAGAAGCATCAGCGTTCGCGATGCGCCACCGGGCGCTAGCGCTGCTAGCACGAGTACAATGCCGAACCCAAGTAACGCGAGAAGCGGCGTCAGGCCTAGCAAGCTAGCGTAGTATCGGTTCGTGCGCTCTCTATCCGCTGCGATATCCCGAGCAGCGATGGTGCCGATGCCCGCGTCGCCGGCGTTCGCCAAGATCGTCGCCGCTGCGATGGCAAGGACCCAGCCGCCGTAGCTCGCAGCGCCAACTGCACGCGCGAGGAGCAGCAGGAGGAGGAAGCGGCCACCTCGATTGATCGCCTCGCCGGCCATCAGCCAGCCGGCGGGGCCGCTCAGCCGCTGCCTTGCCGCGTCGATGAGCCGCCCCGCCGATCGGGAGACCGTCGCTGCCACCGGGGCCGGCTGCTTACTCTACCATGGCGCTGCCGGGCGTTCGCCGCCTAGGCCGCCCGCACCCCCTCGATCAGTCCTCGCATGTAGCTGAGCGGCGCGCTTAGTGTGGCGGGGCGCTTGATCACCTCCGCCAGGCCGAGTGTCGCGGTCGCGAGGAGGAACGAGAGCTTCTGTCTGCCGTGCAGGTGCTTGCGCGCGAACAGCACTTTGTTGCGGCCAACATAGAACGCCTGCACCGTGGTATAGCGGTTCGTCCCCCTCTTCCCCAGCACAGCCGAAACCTTGTGCGCAACGACGGCGCTGGGGACAAGGGCGATCTCGTAGCCGGCGCGCCGTACCCGGTATGAGAAATCGACGTCCTCGTAGTAGACGAACATAGCGTCATCCAGCCCGCCAATCTCACGCAGCACGTCGGATCGCGCGAAGAGTGCGCACCCCGTCGAGGAAGAGCGTCGTGCCGAGCCAGCGCGTGAAGCCATTCGCCGTGACGAGCAGGGCCGCAAGCGCGCCGGCCAGCGCGCCGAAGAGCTACCGGCCGAGCAGAAACGTCGCTCCGGCCAGCGCCAGCACGATTAGCTTGGGGATCCAGTAGGCCGCGGCCGGATCGCCGCCTGCGAGGCGGATCGGCACCGCCAGCAGGGCCGGGAAGAGCGGCGGCCGGTGGTTGATGAACTCCTGCGACGTGTACTTCGGCCCCACGCCCGTCGCGATGTTGTAGCCTTCCGAAAGGTAGAGCGACTGGTCGGACGTGAGCGGAGCGGGGGCCGCCTGAAGCATGGGCAGGGCGAGCAAGAGGACCGCGCCCGCCAGGATCAGCGGCAGGGCGAGGCGCCGCAGCAGCGCCTGATCGAGCAGCGCCGCTCTGCGCAGGCCGAGCGCTTCGCTTACCATAGGCCCGCCGTTGTACGCCGATCGTCGCGGCGTGACGTGCCGGACGAGGCGCGGAGTGTCACGGGTCGCGGTTCTTCTGTGCGGTCGTATTCAAGCTAGCTTCGGCCAACGTAACAGAGAGACGCAGGGTAGGGCGTCGGCGATTTCCCAATCTTTCGCCACCGTACTCCTAGGCGAAAGACGCGAAGAGGCGAGCCGCGTGGCTCGCCTCTTCGTGCGGGTTGCGAGAGCTGGGCTACATGGGCGCCTGGGATGCTGTGCCGGGGCGTCGCGTCACCCACCAGCGCGTGATGATCGCGAACAGCGCGAGCGGCGGGACGAGCCACCAGGAGTAGGCGACGACCGCGAGCGAGATCGCGGCCAGCACGAGCAGCGTGTCAAGCGAGGCCTCCCACGCATCGCCGGCCACCTCGAGCGGGTCGACCGCACCGCCGCCGTCGTTAGGCGGCGGAGTCTCCGCCACGAACGCGACGGGCCGTAGGTGCACCGTGATCGTCGCGAGGTCGGTCAGGTTGTTCAGCAGGTTGATCCGGCCCTGCGTCTGCTCGATCTGGCCACGCACATTGTCGAGCCGGTCCTGCACGATAAGGATCTCGTTAATCCCGTCCGCCTGCGCGAGCAGCTCCAGGAAGCGTTGCTCGCTCGCCTCAAGCGTGCGGAGGCGGGCCTGAAGGTCGGTGAACTCCTCCGTCACGTCATTCGCATCGGAGCTTTCGCGCGCTACGTCGCCCATCAGGCGGATGTCGGCCAGTACTTGTTGGTAGCGGCTGGCCGGTACGCGGATCGTGAGGTCGGCCACCTGCTGGTCGTCCACGTTGGAGAAGGTAGAGCTGGCCACGAAGCCGCCCGCCGTGTCAGCGATGCGAATGATCTCCTGGAAGTCTTTGCCGACGTCCTTCACCTCGATGTCGACGGAGGTGCTCTGAATGATCTTTCGGTCCAGCAGGCTCTGCAAGTCCGGCCCGGCGGCTGCGCCATCCGCAGGGGTGAAGCCCCCGCGCTCTAGCGGTTCGGCTGAGTACGCCTGACTCGCCACGGCTGCCTCGTCGCTTAGAGCGTTGAATTTGTCGACTGCGGATAGCTCTGCGCCGTCAGGTGCCGCTAGCGCTGAGCCAAGGCCGGCGGCGTCATCGCCGCTGCTCCCGCCGCCGTCGCTGCGCAAGACCGCGCCCGCGACCGCGGCTACGACGATGAGGATCGCGAGCGCCGCGATGATGATTCCGTACCTTTTGCGTGCCATGATATGCTTCCTCCTTCGCCTGGCTGTGTCTCTGTACGTAGACGAACGGCGCGCGTGAGATGTTCCCGCGCCCGCAGGCTGCTAGAATGGCGGTCGAATGAGCGGAGGAGAGGCAACCGCGCCCGTCGACGAGGCGGACCTCATGGAACGCAGCCGCAGCGGCGACCTGGACGCGTTCAACCGCATCGTCGTGGCATATCAGCATCGCGTTTACAACCTCTGCTTCCGCATGCTCGGCTCGCGACAGGCAGCGGAGGACGCGACGCAGGACGCCTTCCTGGCCGCCTACCGCAGCGTCGACCGCATGCGCGGCGGCAAGCTCCAGTCCTGGCTCTTCCGCATCGCCTCGAACTCGTGCATCGACGAGCTGCGACGCCGGCAGCGGCGGCCGCAGCTCTCGCTCGACGCGCCGGTGGCGGCGGACGACGACGATCGTCCGCTCGACCTGCCGGACACCGCCGCGGGGCCGGAGGCGCTGACGCTGAGCGGCGAGGTCTGCGATGCCCTCCAGCAGGAGCTACTGACGCTGCCGGCGGATCAGCGTCTGGCCGTCATCCTCTGTGACGTTGAAGGACTGAGCTACGAGGAGATCGCGGAGAGCATGCGCAGCTCCATCGGCACGGTGAAGTCGCGGATCAGCCGCGGGCGCTCTCGACTGCGCGAGGCGCTCAAGGCCCGGCCGGAACTTTTCGGCGACCTGATCCGTCATGCAGATAAGAGCCCAGGCGCAACCGGGGGAGGAGGATTGCAGTGTTCTTCTGGCGTCGCGACCATACCATCAGCGAAGAGCAGCTCAGCGCGTACGTCGACGGTCAGCTCGATGAAGCGGAGGCCGCTCGCCTAGAGGCGCACGTCGAGGCGTGCTCCCCGTGCCGCGAGGCGCTGGCCGAGCTACGGATCGTGCGCTCGACGCTGCGAGCGCTGCCGCAGGTAGCCGCTCCGCGCTCCTTCGCCCTGCGCGAGGCGGACGTGCGCCCGGCGCCCGAGGTTCGTGTGAGCGGCGGGCGGGCGCCGGCGCTGCTGGGCGGCCTGGCGTCAGTGGCGCTGGTAGCGTTCCTCACGCTCGTCAGCGTCGATGTGCTGAACCAGGGCTCGTCCGGAGGCCGCGCTGGCGACTCGCTGAGCGCGCCTAGCGTTTCGGATGACAAGGCGGTGACGGAAGGTGAGTTCAATGCCTTCGACACTACCGATGGGTTCGGCGAAGTGGGCAGGAGCGGTGCGCAGCCGCCCGAATCAGGCGGCGAGGAAGACGCAACCGATGATGGCGAACTCGCAGAAGGCGCGGCTCCTGAGGCAACAACGCGGGCAGACGTAGGCGAGGATGACGACAGCGAGACTCTCCTGCGCGCGGGTGAGGCCGCCGCGGCAGCCGTCGCGCTGGTGGCAGCGGGCGGCTTCGCGTTCGCCTGGCGACGCCGCCGCGTGAACACCTGAACCGCTAGTCGAACGTCGTAAGAGAGCCCGCCTGATGGCGGGCTCCTAGTGCCTGGCTACGCGACTGTTCGGCTAACTGGCGTGTTCGCTCTGCTCCGGTCGCGCGGCCACGCGCTGGATGAAGTCGATCACGAGATCGTTCACGAGGTCGGCGCGCTCCAGATGGAAGGCGTGCTTCAGTCCGGGGAAGGCGCGCAGCTCGGCGTTGGGGATGCGGTCGGCGAGGATGCCGGAGTTGCGCGGGGCGATGAGCTCGTCTTCGGCCCCAGTCACGACGAGCGTGGGGCAGCGGATCTCCGGTAAGCGGTCATAGGCGTTGTAGGCGGCAACGGCTAACGCCTGATTTCGCAGGCCATGTGGGGTAGGGGGATGGCGGATCACGGAGAGCACAAAGTCCTGCAGGTTGCTGTCGGAGCGGGCCAGCGCCTCCTCCGTCCAGAGGTGCTTCATGAACTCGGAGAACCAGTCCTGATCCGGGCGTCCGCCGTTTGCCGTCTTCTCCTGAAACGTGTCGATGTTATCACGCAGGCGGTTCGAGCCTGCCGCGTTGGGCCCGCCGGGGGACGTGCAGCCGAGGATCAGCGCGTTCACCCGCTCCGGTGTCGCGAGGGCGAGCTCCTGCGCGATCATGCCACCCATTGAGACGCCGAAGACGTGTGCGCGGGGGACTTCCAGCGCGTCGAGCAGACCGAGCGTATCGTTTGCCATCTGCGGAATGGTGTACGGCTCCTCGGGCGCGGAGGAGCGGCCGACGCCGCGGTTGTCGAAGGCGATGACACGATAGTGCTCAGCGAGGCCCGGGATCTGTGGCGCCCAGGTCGTCGCGTTGCCACCCCAGCCCATAATCAGGAGCATCGGCTCGCCTTCGCCGTGCTCCTCGTAGTAGAGGTCGATGTCGTTGGCCCGCGCGGTAGGCAAAACTTTCCGACCTTCCAGCTGTAGACGCGGCGCGTTCGGAGATGGCCTCACGTCTCAAGAGGAGAATCGGCTGTGTGGGCAGCGATCAGGATAGGGGAGTGGATAACCTACAGGATAGTAGGGTGGTGACCTAGGGGAAGCTGAACGTTCGTCCGTGACGCGTGCGCTGTCGCGAAGCAGCTAGGAGGAGCGCAGGGAGAGCCACTCATTGACGGCTGGCCAGAGCCGCAGAATGGCGTTCTTGCCGGAGATGAGGCTCACATGGCCGCCCTTGAGCGCCAGGTCCTCCTTATCGTCGCTTTCAATCAGGGATGTGAGGGGCTGGCTGGCGCGGTACGGGGCGATGTGGTCGTACTCCGCCATGACGTGAAGCACGGACATGTTCGACTGGCTCAGGTTGATGCTCCGGCCGTCTAGCGTCATGGTTCCTTTCATCAGCTTGTTTTCCCGGACGAGCTCCTTGATCACCTGGCGATAGCACTCACCGGGAAACGGTATCTGGTCGTTCACCCATCGGTTGCGCACTCGCCAGTTGTAGACATAGTTGGCGTCCCAGAGGTTGTCCCAGAGGCGGACGTATCCCATGAGGCGGTCGAGCGGGCGCAGCATCTCAAGCGAGAGGAGGATCGCCTCCGCCGGGATGTTGCCGAGGGAGTCGACGATGCGGTCGATATCGAACCAGCGCGGGTCGGCCCAGCGCTGAAACAGCCCCATCTGCGAAAAGTCCACCGGCGTGGCGACGCAGACCAGGTTGCGCAGCTTGGCATCAGGGAAGACCCCGCCATACATGAGGCCGAAGAGTCCGCCCATGCAGTAGCCCAAGAACGAGAACTCCTCTTCGTTTGTCAGGTTCTGCACCTCTTCCACACAGCGTGGGAGCATCTCCAGGACATAATTCTCCAGCCGCAGGGTGTGATCTTCCGGCCGGGGAACTCCCCAGTCCACCATGTAGACATCGAAGCCTTGCTTGAGGAGATACTCCACAAAGCTCTGCCCCGGCACGAGGTCCAGGATGTACGGCTTGCTGATGAGCGACATGACGAAGATGAGCGGCACGCGATACACTTCATCATGGAGCGGCCGGTAGCGATAGAGCCGCAGCGTCCCGCTGGAGTAGATCGTGTCTTTCGGCGTCAGGCCCACCGGTGGTTCGTTTCTGCTCAGGATGACATCAAGGCTGCGGCGGGCGCGTTCCCCGGTCAGCCGCAACTCTCGTCGCAGCTCTTCGCTGAGGGCGGATCGGGTATCGGGCGGTTGCGTCACCATCTGCTGCCTCGGCATCCATGCCTGGCATTCAGCTCGCCGCGGGCTGGCCCTCGGCGACGAGCGAAGCCTAGTCTAGCGGCGGAGCTCTTCAGGGATGGGAGATCCGTTGCTGCCTCTTCCTGCGGCGCGAGCGCCGGGCCGCCGCCTGGTCCGTCGCGGCTCGCTCACGGGCGGCGACGGCTCGCGTCCATCGACAGCCTCCGCGGCGATCTGCAGCGTCTGCTCGATCTTGGCGAGCCGTTCCTCTATCGAGCGGAGCGTCTCGGCCAGGCCGACGATGTCGGTCCGGGAGGGGACGTTGATGAAGGAGAGGTAGCGTTCCATGCCCTGGCCCATCAGCCGTTGGAACGCGGCGAAGGTCTCCAGAGAGGCGCCCGTCGAGCGCGCAAACGTTTCCGAACCCATCATTTCGTTGAAGAAGGCGTTGAGCTGGCGTTCTGATTGGGTGAGCCACTCGCGCCAGAGCTGCATCATGTCTTGCGTTTGTTCGGCGGGTTGCTCAGCCATACGGGCCTCTCAATCTCCGCACCATCAGGGCGGTCGGCTCTGGATTGTTCATTCTCGCATCACTTGAGGCGCGTTGCAAGTCCCTATCGTTTCATAGTGCGGCGCGAAAGCGTTGGCGCCTGAGGCCGGAGGGCTGCGGCGCGGCAGAACTTGCAGACATAAGGCGACATTATGTGCGATTGGGACTTGACAGACGGCCATTCCTGATACAAGCTGAATACAGGCGGGTAAAGACCTGTAAGTAGCTAACCAAGGAGGGCTAGCAATGGCTGGCAATGACGCCTCAGCGAAATTCTTCGAAGCGCTAAACGAGAGCTACGACGCTCTCATCGACACGATAAAGGCCGCGAACGAGCGTGGCCATCGCGTCTCTGTGTCAGTGATCGAGGACGCGCAGCGCGGGCAGCGAGAGGCCGTCGATCTCGCGAAAAAGTGGATCGATGCGCCCCTTGACATCGCCGGCTTCTACAGTGCGCTGCTCGAGGCGACGACGAAGGCGCAGAGTCGTTCGCTCGACGTCACGCGGCAGTGGTTCACTGAGCTTGGCGACGCGCAGAAGGAGACGCGCGAAGTGCTGCAGCGCATGGCCAACGCGAACCGCACCGCGGGCGAAGCAGCCGTCGATCTGGCGCGTGGGGCCTTCAACCGCACGGGCGAGGTTATTCGCTCTGCGGGCCAGGTCGCCACGGCCGCCACGAACGCGGCTGAGGACGGCCGTCGCATCACCCGCGAGACGGCAAAGGCCGCCCAGGCAAGCGGCGCCGAGGCAGACGAGTCGTAGGTCGAACAGCTAGCGGGCCCGGCGCGAGCGTGCGGATTTCATCCTAGGTTTCCTGGCAGAGGCGAGGAGGATCGCTACCTTCCGGTAGACCTGAGGGTTGAACGCCATCCCTGAGTGGGTGCTGCGCACCTCAGTGTTGAGCTCCGGCTCCTCCTCTACGCAGCTTCGCCAGTCGATGACGCCGTCCGTTTTCGTGTAGATGGCGGCGCGCTGGATCGCTGGCGCGAGGCTGGAATCCCGGAGCGCGGAGGCGAAATTGCAGGTGCAGCTTCCTGTGTAGCATTCGTCGCGCTTGACGTTGCGCGGCTGCTCTGAACGGTTGCGAATGCGCTCGCGGACAAAGCCGGCGGCCGCCAGAATCATCGGATGGACGCGAATCTCTCGGAAGGGTGCGGCGAGTGAGATGACCTGCGCAACAAGCTCCGGCCGCTGTATAGCGGCACTCCTCGCGATGAGCCCACCAAGGCTGTGACCGATAAGATGCGCCTTCCGTCCTGTGTCATCGTGCGTGCGTTGTATCGTCGTCAGCAGCCGATCGGTCAGCACATCGGGGCAATCGGCGTTGCGGCCGATGCGGGAGTAGTACGGCTTGTATCCGATCCGCTGCAGCCAGTAGTACATCTCCATCAGATAGGTGTCCGAGCCGAGGAAGCCCGGCACGACGATCACGGGCGATCCGTCGCCGCGGGGCACGCCGAAGCCGTAGTAGACCGGGGAGACGTGGAGGGCGAGCCAGTCCGCGCCAAAGAGCACTTCTCGCCAGAGGGGCACCTGCGCCGGTTGCAGCTCCCTAGAAATCGCTTGTGCGGTGCTCGCCATAGTCATCAACCTCGCTTAAACTTCAGCGGGGCGTTTGTTGCCCTCATGTGTAGCACAATCCCGACAAATCCGCCATCAGGTAGAGCCCTAAGGAGGCTAGCGGCGCGCACACTAGGTGGAAGTCGCAGCGTCACTTCGGGTATAACGAGCCATGGCCGGTAAGCTCTCTCGACGGCTGAGCGCGCAGGACGCCGCCTTCCTCTACTTCGAGAAGCCGCAGGCGCCGCTGCACATCGGCTCGCTCGGCGTCTATGAGGGGCGCATTCCGTTCGAGCGATTCGTCGATCAGATTGCCTCACGCATGCCAATGATTCCGCGCTACCGGCAGCGCGTCACCTTTGTGCCGTTCAGCCTGGAGCTACCCACCTGGGACGACGATCCGGCGTTCGACGTGCGGAACCATATCCACCACATAGCGCTCGCGGCGCCGGGCGACGACCGGCAGCTCCGCGAACTGACGGCCGAGCTGTTCTCGCAGCCGCTGGACAGGGGCCGGCCGCTCTGGGAGATGTACGTTATCGACGGCCTGAAAGAGGGCAACACGGGCATCGTTTCGAAAGTTCACCACTGCATGGTGGACGGCGTCTCAGGGATCGAGCTCCTCCTCGCAACGCTGGACCTGAGTCCGGAACCGGCGCCGCCACCGGAGGACGACGGCTGGAACCCGCAAGCGTTGCCAGGGCCGGTCGCCCGGCTGACAGACGCATTTTGGGAGCAGCTCAACCGGCAGCGCGAAATAGCGCTGGACATCCAGCAAGCGTTCCTGGACCCGGTCTCCCGTTTCGAGCAGGGGCAGGAGATCCTGCGGGCGTTGAACCTTGCGTCGACCCACATCGGCGGCTTCGGCCGGCGAGCGCCCTTCTCCACGCGACTCGGCCAGGAGCGATGCGTCGCCTTCAGCGAGATGTCCTTCGTGGAGATACGGGAGATCCGTGCGTCTTTGGGCGGCACCGTCAACGACGTTGTACTCACGATCCTGGCCGGCGCGCTCCGCCTCTACCTCAGGCACCACGGAGATGACGTAGCGTCGATTGAACCGGCCGTCGCGATCCCGGTGAACGTGCGGGTGGAGGGCGGCGACCCGGCACTTGGGAACCGCGTCTCCTTCATGGTAACCGCCCTGCCACTGGGCGAGGCGGACGCGAGCGCACGGCTGCAGAGAGTCCGCGACCGGATGGATCTTCTGAAAAAGGAGAACCAAGCGAGCGGGTTGGAACGGCTTGTGCGGCTAGCGGCGCGAATACCTGCACCGGCGCAGGCTCTGGCAGGACAGTTCGCAGACGACCGCTCACTCGTGGACCTCATCTGCACAAACGTGCCGGGCCCGATGATACCCTTGTACAGCCTGGGACATCTTTTGCTTCAGCACTATCCCCTGGTGCCACTGAGCTTCGATATGGGATTGGGCGTGGGCGTGATGAGCTATAATCACCGGCTCTATTTCGGACTGATGGCGCACCCGGCGGCTGTACCCGACATCGAACGCTTGAAGGAGTGCGTCGATCAGTCGTTCCTGGAGCTGCGGAGGGCGGCGGGCGTCGACACCACCGATCTGCCCGCGCTTGATGGATCGCCCGCGCGCAACGGGACGCAGGTAGTTCAGGAAGCCTCGGTGGGACAGGGGAGCGGCTAGGACGTAGCAGCCGCCGTTAGGTGCTCCACGTCCGTGAAGCCGGCGACATCGTGCGACATGACCAGGAGGTCGCGCGTTTTTCCTTCGCGGTCGACCACGAAATCCGCTAACAGCGCTTCGGGCTGGAAGCCGAGCCGCTCGAACGTAGCGCGCGCTCCCTTCTGATCGGGCGTCATCTGCGCCGTGATCTTGGCGAGGCCGAGATCACGGGCGATCGCGAAAACCTCATCTGTCAGCCGGCGGCCGAGCCCACGGGCGCGGTAGTCCGGGCCGACGATGACCCTGATCTCGCCCACGTGCCTGCTCCAGGTTATGTCGTTGTGATGGATGCTGGCGTAGCCGGCGACCTCTCCGTTGTCCTCGGCGAGCACGGTCACCGTCCGCCCCGCGTTGATGTTGCGGACCCACTCGTCCACGCCGGCCGCCGTCGTAATGTCGAGCCGGAGGAAGAGCAAGTCATCGGGCGGCAGCTTTCGTGCGAACGCAAGGATCGCATCGCGGTCGGCCGCCGTCATGAGTCGAAGGGTCAACGTCCCATTCGCCAACTCCACGGTGCGAGGATAGCTCCTGCTGAGGGCCTTGGCCTGCTTTGACATCGCCGGTATCATAACATACTCCGCGCCTAGACTCAGGGGCCGATGATAGTTCCAAGTGGGTGAAGGTTCCGACGTGCTTGACGCTCCTACACGCAGAAGTGAGAATGCGACGCAATGGAAGCTAAGACACCGGCGAAGGGAGACTGGCATGCTACGTGAAGATCTGATCCCAGCCGAAGCCCAGATCTATGGCTGGATCGAGCAGGTGTTCGCTCAGGGCATCCGCCGTCCCGGCTATTCGGCAGATCGGTGGGCCGAGCAGTTCTGCGCCGACCGCTTTCGCGAGAGCGGCCTGGAGCACGTACGGCTGGAACCGGTTGACCTGCCGTACTGGGAGCCGAGGCGCTGGTCGCTTACCATCCGGAGCGATGGCGAACGGCTTAACCTGCCCTGCTTTCCACTACCACACTCGGCAGCTACCGGGGGCGTCGAAGCTGAGCTTGTCGCCTTCGACGCGGAAGCGCCCGAATACGTGACAGACAAGGTCGCGCTCTGCGACGTCGTGCTCGGCCGCGCTCCTCATTCCGCGCTCGCAGGCCGTGCGACGTGGGCGTACGATCCAGAGGAGTCGTTCGCTGAGTCCATTCAGATCCTCCCCTTCGGTCGTGGAGGCCAGGCAGTTCTAGACCCGGCGATGGAAGCTGGGGCAGCAGCGTTTATCGGCGCCCTTTCCGGCTACCCGGGAGACTCGTACCACTACTACGTGCCCTATGATGCCGTAGCGAGGCCGATCCCCGCCGTCTGGATCAGCGGCAGCGACGGCGCCCGACTGCGCCAACTGCTGCAGGGCGGCGCTGTGCGGGCGGAGCTTGTGGTCGACTCAGTGCGGGAGGCGATCACCACGCACAACGTGGTGGGGGAGTTACCCGGGGCGGACGAGGAGACTGTCGTGATCGGCTCCCATCACGACGGCCCGTGGTCGTCCGCGGTCGAGGACGGCTCAGGCATCGCGCTCGTCCTCGCCCAGGCCGCGTACTGGTCGCGTGTGCCTCAGAGCGAGCGCCCGCACCGCCTCGTCTTTCTACTGAACGCTGGACACATGGCGGGCGGCGCCGGAGCGCGGGCGTTCGTCGCGGCGCATAAGAAGGAGCTGGAGCGCACGGTCCTGGAAGTGCATCTAGAGCACGCCGCCAGCGAGTTCAGCGACGAGGGCGGAGAGCTGAAGCCGACTGGATATCCGGAGGCACGTTGGTGGTTCACCAGCCGCATCGCGGAGTTGGAGGGGGCTGTCCGCACCGCGATCGAGGCCGAGGACCTCCAGCGTTCGCTCATTTTACCCCCGACGATGTTCGGGCCGCGGCCAACGACGGACGGCGGTGAGTTCTATGTCGCAGGCGTGCCGATCGTAAACTTCCTCACGGCACCCTTCTACCTGTTCGATGCGATGGACACGATGGACAAGATCCACCGGCCTAGCCTGCTGCCGGTTACGCGGGCGGCGATCCGCATTATCGAGTCGACCGCGGGCATCACGGCGGCCCGGTTGCGCGCGACGAATAGGGACTAACTCGACGCGCCGCCGTCTAGGTTGGCGTACGGTTCAGGGCCACCACTATACTGAACCCGTGCGATCGACGGAGTTCACCACGGTAAAGCAATCGCCGGCCGCCGAAGCTGGCGTCATCCTAGAGGTCGATAACGTCGTTAAATCGTTCGACGGCGTCTATGCTGTCGATGGCTGCACCTTGAGCGTTCGCAAGGGCACGATCACCGGGCTCATCGGGCCAAACGGCGCGGGCAAGACGACGCTCTTCAACCTGATCACGGGCTTCCTCCGGCCGACGGCCGGACGCATCGTATTTCGAGGGAAGCGCATCGATGGGCTGCCGGCCCACAAGGTCTTCCACAGAGGAATCGTCCGCACGTTTCAGATCCCGCGGGAGCTGAAGACGATGACGGTGCTGGAGAACCTCATGCTCCCACCCACCGGCCAGGCTGGCGAGCAGATCTGGAGCCCTCTGCTCTTTCCGTTCCGCATCGCCCGGCAGGAGGAACAGAACTACAGAAAAGCGCTCGACGTGATGGAGTTCGTCGACCTGATCCACCTGCGCGATGAATACGCCTCCAGCCTCTCCGGCGGCCAGCGTAAGCTCCTAGAGCTCGCCCGAACGTTGATGTGCGACCCGCAGATGATCCTGCTCGACGAGCCGGGCGCGGGCGTGAACCGGGTGCTCATGAAACGGCTGGTCGAACGGATCGAAGTGCTCTGCCGGGAGCTCGGCATCACCTTCCTCGTCATCGAACATGATATGGATCTGATCACGCGTCTCTGCGACCCGGTGATCGTGATGAGCGAGGGTAAGTTCCTCGCCGAGGGGACGGCAGAGGAGATCAAGCGCGACGAGCGCGTCCTGGACGCCTATCTCGGAGGCCAGTACCGGTGACGAATGTCCTGCAGGCGACCGACCTCACCGCGGGCTACGGCGAGATCGAGATCCTCCACGGCGTCTCACTGCACGTGGAAGCGAGTGAGATCGTCGCGGTCATCGGGCCGAACGGCGCCGGCAAATCGACGCTGCTAAAGGCGATCTTCGGCATTATCCCACGCCGCGCCGGCCGCGTGGCGCTTGTGGGCGAGGACATCACCGGCTTGGGGCCGGATCGAGTTGTGAAGAAGGGCATGTCGTACGTCCCGCAGACGGAGAACGTCTTCCCGAGCCTGACGATCAGCGAGAACCTAGAGATGGCCGCGTATGTGAGCCGGAACGGCCTTCGCGAGCACCGCGAGCGCGTCTACACGATGTTTCCTGACCTGGCGTCGCGGCCTGGGGAGCGGGCAAGCCGCCTCTCCGGCGGCCAGCGGCAGATGCTGGCGCTGGCGCGTGCGCTGATGCTGGACCCGCACGTCCTGCTGCTCGACGAGCCGTCCGCCAGCCTCTCTCCAAAGATGGTAGAGCTGATCTTCGAGAAGATCGGCGAGATCAATCGGAGCGGGACGGCGATCCTGCTCGTCGAGCAGAACGCCCGAGAGGCGCTTGCGTTCAGTCATCGGGGGTACGTCCTCGCGATGGGCGAGAACCGGCTAGAGGGAGAGGCGAAGAGCCTGCTGAACGATGAGGAGGTGGGCAGGCTCTATCTCGGCGTCTGAGCCCGACCACACCGATGTCTGCATTCAGCGGCCGGCGGCGCAGCACCATTGCGCTCGCACGAGCGGGGGCGCGCCGACTGCAAGACCTTGGTACGGGCCCGCTCATCTGGTTTATCATTGCCGTCGTCGGCATCTGGTGGGCCATCGCCATCACGGACAAATTCATCGTCGGCCTGGTGCTCGGCAGCATCATCGCGCTGGGCGCGCTCGGCCTGACGCTGATCTTCGGTGTGCTCAAGTTCGCCCACTTCGCCCATGGCGATGCGATGATGCTGGGCGCATACATCGCGTTCTTTGCGCTGACAGGCCGGATCGTGGGCGAGCGGGCGGACCGCGATGTGGAGCTGCCGTGGAGCCTGGACCACCTGCCGGGTGCGACGACGCCGATCTGGGAGTTCTCCTTTGGCTACGGCCTGCTGCTGACGATCCCGGTTGCTGCCGTAGCGATGGCGCTGCTCTTCCTCGTGCTCGACAGGCTCATCTACCGTCCACTGCGAAACAGGGGTAGCGGCGTCGTTATCTTCGCGATCGCATCGTTGGGCGTCGCGCTCGCTATTCGGTCAACGATGTTGATGTTCTGGGGGAGCACGCTCCGGTTCTACGTGAAAGGCATCCGGCCGACCTCCTCGTTCCTCGGCGAGAGGGTCGTGAACGATCAGTTCTTCATCTTCGGGGTAGCCGTTAGCTTGATGGCGCTCCTCTACCTGCTGCTCTTCCGCACGAAGCTGGGGAAGGCGATGCGGGCGATGGCCGATAATCCGGACCTGGCGCTAATCTCCGGCATCAACACGCAGCAGATCGTGATGTGGACGTGGGCCATCGGGGGCGCGCTCGTCGCGGTCGCGGGCGTGCTGCTCGCGCTCCAAGCCCAGCTCAAGCCTGAGCTGGGCTTCGCGTTGCTCCTGCCGCTCTTC
>JADFNZ010000084.1 GCA_022563135.1 Chloroflexota bacterium
ACGTCCGAGCCGATGTCCGGCTCTGTGACGCAGATGCCGACGATCAGCTCGCCCGTCGCGATGCGGGGCAGCCAGTGCTGCTTCTGTTCGTCGGTGCCGCCCTGCAGCAGCGCGCGGGTCAGGATCTCCGAACGCGTGATCAGGCTACCCGCGACGAGCGAGGCGGCCGAGAGCTCCTCGGTCAGCACCACCATGGTGAGGTAGCCCATCTCCGTGCCGCCGTAGGACTCCGGGATCGAGGCGCCGAAGAGGCCGAGGCCAGCCATCTTCTCGATCAGCGCCTCCGGCACGAGCAGGTCCTGCCGGTGTATCTCCTGGGCCAGCGGCAACACCTCTGTCTTGCCGAATGAGCGCGCGGAGTCGCGCGTGAGCGTGGCGACGGGATCGTCCAGCTCCGTGGCATGAGCGCCGCGCGCCTCGAGTACCCGCTGGCCGATCGACTGGATCCGCTCGTCCGCGAGCCCCGCCCGCACCAGCGAGCGCAGATCGGGATCGTGAAGCCGCTCTTCCGCGCCGAAGGCATCGGGCAGAAGCTCGGCGGCAGCGCGCAGCTCGTGGACAGCCTCCGCGGCGAAGGCGAACGCCTGCTCCTCTGCGAGCGCGTCGTTGCGGCCGGCCGCGGCCTGCCGTTCTGCGTAAGCGAGCAGCTCCTCCGCCGCTCGCGCCTTCGTCGCAAGCTGGGCGATGCGCTCCACATGCACCTGGTGGTCGTCGATCAGCTTGCCGCCCTGCGTCAGCTCCGAGGCCGCGGTGATTGCGGCCTGCACCGCCTTGTTCGCCGCGTCGGTGAGGCGGCGGGCGGCGCTGAGCGCCGCCGTTTCGCCCAGCTCCGTGCTCATCGCTTCCTCGGCATCAGCACCGTGTAGTCGAGGTCGAGCACGACGTTCGGGTGATACTGGTCTCGGCCGCTCTTCTCGTCGCGCACCTTCAGCTCGATCGGCTCCTGGCTCGGATCGAGGTTCTTCACGCCGACGAGCCGGAGACGCAGCGCGCCCACGTCCGGCCGCCCCAGATCGATCTTCTCCAAGACGTCCGTCCAGGCGTAGAGCGTGTCGCCGGCGACGGTCGGGTTGCTGTGGGCGCCGGCGTTGAAGCCGAGCACGCGGATCGCGTTCTCCAGGCCATCGTAGGAGAGCGCGTGGCAGATCGAGATGATGTGACCGCCGTAGACGATGCGCCGCCCGAGGCGGGAGCTCTGCTGCAGGTGCTGGTTTAGGTGGACGCGGGCGTTGTTCTGATAGAGACGTGTCGCGAGCTGGTGTTCCGCTTCCTCGATCGTCATGCCCTGCGGATGCTGGACGCGCTCGCCTGCATCGTAGTCTTCCCAGAACGCATCGCCGCCGGTGGCGACGGTGTCGAACCGCGACACGTCCAGCGCCGGCGGCACCATCAGGTCTTCGGTCGCGACCCGTTTCGGCAGCTCGGGTGCGTCGTTGGCACCGGTATCGGTGTGCGGGTCGCGTTTGTTCACCATCGCCCAGCGGTAGAACTGGAGCACCGTCTCCTCGCGCTGGTTGTACCCCCTCGTTCGCACCCAGACGATCCCGACGTCGCCGCGCGATGTCTCCCGGCGGCCGACGACCTCGGTTTCGGCGCGCAACGTGTCGCCCGGATAGACCGGCTGAAGGAAGCGCACGTCCGCGTAGCCGAGGTTCGCCGGTGAGTTGAGCGAGACATCCGGCACCGCGCGGCCGAAGACGATGTGGAACACGAGCAGGTCGTGCACGGTCTGGCGCTCGAATCCGAGCGAGCGGGCGAACTCGGCCGCGCAATGGAGCGGCCGCCTATCGCCCGTCAAGGCGATGTAGAGCGCGAGGTCCCCTTCCGTGATGGTGCGGGGCACAGCGTGGTGGAAGACCTGCCCGGTGGCGAAGTCCTCGAAGAAGTTGCCTACACGCGTCTTGGCTGCCATCGTGTCGAACGGGCGGCCGGCAGCCGCCCGCCGAATTGTACCCGACGGCATCGAGTCGGGAAAGAGAGCTGAGTCGAAGGCGGTTAGGGGGCCGCCCGGCCCCGCTGGCGGTGGCGGGGGTGCTGTACTGGGGCCGGGCGGTGAGGCACGAAGGAGAAGCTTACTTAGCTACGGCGTGCGGGAACCATGTTACCACACAGGAGGACAGGCAGTCTTGCCGTGAGGCGGGCGAGCACGCTGCGGGGAGACGCGCTCTCGCCCTTGAGCGCCTCAGCCTGGCGCCTGCGTTCGCCCTGGGCGGCCTCTCGCAGCCGCTCTTGGATGATCGCATACACCAGCTCTTCCTCCTGTATGATCATGGCTCGTCTCCTCCCTCGAATGCCTTTCCAGTGTAGCCTCAGGGAGGATCAGCTACTATGAAATACTTCACACAAGCGCCAGCCGGAGAAATACTGAGAGGGAGCCGCTAAACCAGACGCCATGAACCAGCGAGAAGAGCTCTTCCGCGATGTTCCCCTCCTGGCGCGCCTGCAGAAGGAGGACCTGCGCGCGCTCGCGTCCCGGGGGCGGGCCCGCAGCTATCCGGCCGGCGCCACGATCTTCCGCGAGGGCGCGCCCGGCGATTCACTGCACATCATTATTGAGGGAGCCGTACGGGTCTCCGTCCTCTCGCCGTCGGGCGTAGAGGCCACCATCGCCCTGCTCGGCCCCGGGGAGTTCGTCGGCGACCTCGCGCTCCTGGACGGGAAGCCCCGGTCCGCCAGCGCGATCGCCTCGCAGCGCACGAAGACGCTGATCGTGACCCGCGAGAGCTTTCGGCGCTGGCTCAGCCGGCGGCCCAAGGCCGCCCTCGCGCTGCTGGAGACGCTCAGCCAGCGCGTGCGCACGACGGACGAGGCGCTCGCGGACCTCTCCTTCCTTGACCTGCCGCATCGCCTGGCGAAACGGTTGGTGTACCTGGCAAACGCACACGCCGAGGTTCGGACAGAGGACGCCTCGGGGCGGGTACGGCTCAAGATCACGCAGAGCGAGCTCGCCTCCATGCTGGGCGTGAGTCGCGAGAGCGTGAACAAGCAGCTCAGCCGCTTCGCGCAAGCAGGCTGGCTCGCGCTGGGGCGCGGCTCGATCACCTTGATCGACACCCCAGCGCTCAGCGAGTTCGCATAGCGGCGCCTCTGTGCGCGTGCATGGTGGCGCCTGGCGGACCGCGGGAGTATGCTGAGGCCGATGACTTCGGAAACGCGTACCAGGCCCGCGCTCCGCGATCCCGAGTACCGCGCGCTGCGCCGGCTCGCCCGCGCCACTGCCGGCGGTGTGCCGGAAAAGCCGCTGGAGGCGCTCCAGCAGGTGGCCGATCTGGCGCGCGAGCTCACGCGCGGTCTCTTCGCCGCCCTCGCGGTCATCGACGAGCGCGACAATGTTGAGGGCTTCGTCGTGAGCGGCCTCGCGCCCGAAGACGACCGCAAGCTCAAGGCGCCGCCGCAGGGGCACGGCCCGCTCGGCACGATGCGCCAGGATGGGCTGCCTGTCCGAATCGATGACCTAGGCGAACACGGGAAGGCCTTCGGCTTCCCCCCGAAGCACCCCGAGATGAAGACGCTGCTCGGCGTGCCGATCTGGGTGGACGGCAAGCTGCGCGGCGCTCTCTACGCGACCGATCGCAACGGCGGCAAGCCGTTCCGCGACGCGGACGAGGTGGTGCTCCAGGTGCTGGCCCGCCACGCCGCCAGCGTGATCGCCAGCCGCTGGTACTAGCACCGTGCGCCTCCTGTCTTACGAACGCGGCGGCGACCCGCGCCTCGGCCTCCTGATCGAGCAGCGCGTGCTCGACCTCGCCGACGCGAGCGCCGAACTCGCCGGGGCTGAGCTACCCAGCGAGATGCTCAGCTTCATCGCAGCGGGCGAACCCGCGCTCGCGCGCGCCCTAGAGGTGGCGGAGGCTCTCTCATCGGACCGGACCGCGCTCACGCGGCTGTCCCTGCCGCTATCCGAGGTCCACCTGCTTGCACCCGTCCCGCGGCCGCGGCGCAACATCGTCTGCGTGGGGCTGAACTACGCCGAGCACGCCTCGGAGTCCCGCATCACCTCCGGGCTGCCCGAACACCCGGTGTACTTCTCGAAGCCGCCAACGACCGTCATCGGGCCGGAGGCGGCCATCCCGTGGCACGGGCACGTCTCCACCCGAATCGACTGGGAGGTAGAGCTCGCGGTGGTTATCGGCCGCGCCGGCAAGGACCTATCGGAAGATCGGGCGCTCCAACACGTTCTTGGCTACACGGTTGGGAATGACATCACCGCACGCGATCTGCAGGCGCAGCACCAGCAGTGGTACAAGGGCAAGGGCCTGGATGGCTTCTGCCCGCTCGGCCCCTGGATCGTCACCGCCGACGAGCTGGGCGACCCGCAGACGCTGCGCCTCCAGCTTCGCGTCAACGGCGATGTGAAGCAGGACGCCAGCACGAGCGACATGATCTTCGGCGTCGCACGCCTCGTCTCAGTCCTCTCGCAGGGCATGACGCTCGAGCCGGGCGACGTGTTGATGACGGGCACGCCCTCCGGCGTTGGCTTCGCCCGCAAGCCGCCGGAGTATCTGCGGCCCGGCGACGTCGTCGAGGCGGAGATCGACCGCATCGGCCTGCTGCGAAACGTTGTGGCGGGCGACTAGCTCCGGCACGCGATGACCCCCGCCGGAGCAGCGACGGCTTCATCCATAAACGCTCATTCGTCAAAACGCTTTCGCAAAATGCCCGTGCGCTGAGGAACCTCGCCTCGCCGCCTGCCCCGTGCCGAGGCTGGAATGCCTCGGCTACGTTGATGAAGGAGACCGAAGTGCCGATCCCCTGCGCAGGAAAAGGCTGCCTCAGCTAGACCATAAAGGGTTGACGCCGACGTACATTTATGCCCACAATAGCGCGATTGGAGGCTGAAAAGCTCACGGGGCAGCAGTGCTATGAGTGCTTGACACAAGGAGGGCTACTGGCTACGTTAGGCTAGATATTGATAACTCACGCACTGGCTCATCCAAAGCGAAAGGACTCGGTGACACGGATGCACGATGACGGACGGCCGATTCGAATAGCGGGAAACGGAGGTTAATATGGCAAGGAAGCTATCATTCTTACTGTCTCTGGCGATCCTAACGGTCGGAGCCGTCTTCTTCATTATGAGCGGCGCTCCCCAGGTGGGATTCGCCGGCCAGGCGCCCGACCAGCCACATGATCCGGGTGCAGAGGTCCAGGGCGGGGTAATAAACACGAATGAGGACGTAAAAGTCGACGTCCCGCTCAGCGCCAACCACAACGACGGCACCATCGGCTGCGAGGAGCTCGACTTCTCGACCTCCAACTGGACGAACGGTACCGTTGGCGCTATCACTGACCGCCCCTGCAACACCACCGAGCTTGCGGCCGATGTGACTGACATAGGAGTGTACGACCCCACCGCCAGCGAGGACTCGGCCGGTGCGGATACATGCAGTGACGGCATCGATAACGATAGCGACGGCATCGACGCAGCCGACCCGGACGACTGTCGTTTGCTCATCATCCCGATCGTCAGCATCGGCGGCCTCAACAAGGGCGCCGGCGTCGTCCAGATAGGCGATGAGCTGATCAGCTACACCAGCTCCGCCCCAGCTGGCGACGCGGCCTGTGGCGGCGACGACACCAAGGGCAGCGGCCCTGCCTGTCTGACCGGCATCACCCGAGGCGACTTCAAGACCACCTGCCGGCGACAGCGTTATCTTCCGCTCCGAGCTCGGAGACGGCTCCGATACCACCAACCTCGACAGCACCACTACTACGGCGACGAGCCCGGCCAAGGGTGAGTCCCTCCTGGTGGATAGCGTAAGTGGCTTCGCTACCCGAGGTGTGGTGCTGATAGACGATGAGCTGTTCATCTACGACGGCACATCGAACAACAAGACGCCGCCCGATAGCCTCGACAACATCAGCAGCCGGGGTGCCCTGGGCAGCACCGCAGCCGCCCACGCAGATAACGCCCACGTCTTCCAGATCGTACCGACCTCGTTCGCCACGCTCTTTACCGACGGCATCGATTCGAGCCAGGACACCGTGCTGCGCTTGACGGGCAGCCTCACTGGCTACGGTCTCAACGGCGGCATCGTCCAGATCTCCAACGAGATCATCACGTACACCCAGACGGGTACTACGAGCGCCGAGTGTGACGGCCCTGCGCCCTGCCTCTTGGGGCTCACCCGCGGCGACTTTGGGACATTGGCCAAGGGCCACGCTGAAGGCGTCTTCGTCTTCACTGCGGCGGGTGATGACATCGACCAGGCCACCGCCAACTTCACCCCCGCCAACAACTACAACGACCAGGCATTGTTTGATGGCGTCTTAAGCCCCAATATCATTGGCGGCGGAATGGACGTGAACGGCGACGGCGTCATCGACAGTAAGGACAACTCGAATCAATTGCTCGGTGCCTCCATCCTGAGCGGTTTGCTGGACTGCGACGACTTCGGGACCGCTCCGGGTAACGTGGGGGACGGCACCATCGACGCCAGCGACGACTGCACGCTCACGGCGGAAGATGGAACAACCGTGATCACCGTGGTGGACGGCGAGTTCCAACTGCCTGATGGACCGCTGGCCCTCACCTTCTCCGACCCGGACATCGATTGGAACGTTATCAACGGCCGTGTTGACTCGGACGGTAGCGGCGACATCGGCTCAGACGACTGCACGCTCAGCATCGTCGACGAGAGCCTGCCGTTCAATAACAACGGCACGACCAAAGGCACGAACCGTGAGATCGACATTCTCAGCAGCGACGGTGAAAACCTGTTTATGCGTTCGCAACTTTTCTACCAATCCGGTCTGCGGGGGGATCTCGGTCCGATTTCCGGAAATACCACCGAACAGACGTCGGAGCAAGCCGGGACGGGAATCCACCTGTTTGCCCCGATGGGATTCCTCGACGACACGTGGTTTCACCGATCTTACTGGGTGTACGGCCGCAATTTCGCCGGCGGCCACAACGGTTATTACCAGGCGGGACGATTCGCACCGTCGGGTCGCATTCTTGTTTTCGATGACGAGATGGTCTACGGGTACGGTCGCAAACCGCAGTACCTTCGCTGGACGACAACCCTCGAACATCAACTCTTCGCGACCGTCAAGGAAGCGCCCGTCGTCTCTCAG
>JADFNZ010000085.1 GCA_022563135.1 Chloroflexota bacterium
CCGAAGAACGTCTCGAAGACACCGCCAAGGCCCCCCAGATCGGCGAAGTCGAAGCGCACACCGCCCTGATGAGCGCGAAACGCCCCGCCCGCCTTGCGCTGCATCTCCTCGATCTGGTCGGCGTGCTGCCACTGGTCGCCGTACTTGTCGTATTTACGGCGCTTCTCTGGGTCGGAGACCACCTCGTTCGCGGCATTGATCTCCTTGAAGCGCGCCTCAGCCGCCTTGTCGCCCGGGTTGACGTCCGGGTGGTACTGCCGGGCGAGGCGGCGGTAGGCCTGCCGGATCTCCTTCTGCGCCGCACCTCTCGGTACGCCTAGAATCGCATAATAATCCTTGCTCGCCATTTCGGCTCCTCTGCACTAAGTATAGTGTTGCTTAATTTAGAAGTCAATGACCCTCATAATTAGTGATTAATAGTCTATCAAGAATCATGATATTAGTATAATCTCTTACAGCCGCAAGTAATTATCTGCGCAGGGCTCAGCGTTGACCAGTTCGCCGATGAAGGTCAGGTAGCCGACCAGCCAGAAGGTACACATCGTATACACACCTCGTCCGGTTCGAAGCCGTCGTCGATCGCATCTGTGCAAGCGGGTGAAGGCGATGCGTGTGCGGAGAAGAAACAAGCCAGCGATGATTCGCCGGCTTGAGAAGATGGCTACCTGTCGCGCTCTAGTGGAGTTGCATGACAGCTTGGATCTCAGCCGGGATCTGGCGCGTGATGTCCAGCGTCGCATCACCCTAAGCGGCATCGATGCAGACGATGAGTCCGGTCTGGCGTAGCAAGCGGGGACGTCAACGACAACGGGATCGCCGAGCTTCCAGCGGAAGCGGGTGCGCCGTTGGACGCATCTCGTCCGTCAGGCCCGAATTATGGTGTTGTAGTTGGACTCATCGCCGCTGTGGCGGCGGGCACGGTCGCGCTGGGCGTCGCCGCCTGGTACGCGAGGAGGGGCTGGCTCACGTAGCCTCGTAGGCGAGGGTCTTTAGACCCTCGCAGCATCACCGTCGGTTCTGAGGACCCCGACCTACGACCTCACCCACCCCAGATTGACGCTTCGCCGCGATCTGTGGTAGAGTTAGTGTACTCCTTACACTAACTCACCTGGCGAAGCATCGGGCGAATTGGGGCACACCGGCACCACCATGCGCTACGACTACATCATCGCTGGTTCGGGCATTGCGGGGCTGTACGCCGCGCTGCTGGCTCGCGAGCACGGAACTGTGCTCGTGCTGACCAAGGGCTCCATCGACGAGTGCAACACGCGCTACGCCCAGGGCGGCATCGCCGCCGCCGTCGGCCCGGACGACTCGCCCGAGCTGCACCTCCGCGACACGCTTGAGGCCGGCGCCGGACTGGTGGACGAAGAGGCGGCGCGCATCCTCGTCACGGAGGCGGCAGAGCGCATCCGGGACCTGGTGAGCTTCGGCGTGCCATTCGATAGCGTCGATGGTGAGGTGGCCCTCGGCCGCGAGGGCGCGCACAGCCAGCCCCGCATCCTCCACGCCGGCGGCGACGCTACCGGCGCCCACATCGAGCTATCGCTCTCCTCCCTCGCGCGCATGTCCCGCATTGCCATTAAGGAGTATTGCCTCGTCGAGCAGGTGCTCGTCGAGGGCGGTCGGGCCGTTGCGGTCAGCACGCTGGATACGAGGACGAACACGCAGGAGACGTTCGAGGGCCGCGCGATCATCCTCGCCACGGGCGGCTGCGGCCAGCTCCATCGCGTGAGCACGAATCCCGAGGTTGCAACCGGTGATGGTATTGCCGTCGCCTACCGGGCCGGCGCTGAAGTGATGGATATGGAGTTCATGCAGTTCCACCCGACAGCGCTGCGCCTCCCGGGCGTCCCCGTCTTCCTCATCTCGGAGGCGCTGCGGGGCGAAGGCGCGCAGCTCTTGGATGCCAACGGCCGTCGCTTCATGCCTGAGTACGACGAGCGCGCCGAGCTCGCGCCGCGCGACATCGTCGCCCGCGCCATCCACACCGAGCTCGCGGAATCGGACGCTGATCGTGTCTACCTGGACGTGACACATCTGCCGGCGGAGCGCGTGAGCGTCCGATTTCCGCAGATCTATCAGCATTGCCTGGAACAGGGGCTCGACATCACGAAAGAGCCGATCCCGGTGTCGCCGGCCGCCCACTATCTCATGGGCGGCGTGCGCACAAACGTGTGGGGCGAGACAACCGTGCCTGGCCTCTACGCCTGCGGCGAGTGCGCCTGCGTCGGCGTGCACGGCGCCAACCGCCTCGCCTCCAACTCGCTGCTGGAGACGGTAGTCTTCGCCAGGCGCGTCGTGGACCGCGCGCGCGACGCCGGTGAGGAGCCAACGAGCGCCCCGCCCACGCCGGAGGCGCTGGCGCTCCCGGAACGGCCGCCCGCGGAAGCGGCGCCGCCCAGCCGGCCCGGCCTCCAGGCGCTCATGTGGGAGCAGGTGGGCATCGTCCGAGACGGAGAATCCCTAGCAAGTGCGCGCAGGACGCTGGCCGCCTGGCACGCCGCACTCCCCCACCCGGCCGATCGGCCGTCGCACGAGCTCGCGAACCTGACGCTCTGCGGCCGGCTTGCGGTGGAGGCGGCGCTGCTGCGCGAGGAGAGCCGCGGCGCCCACTACCGGCGCGACTTCCCGCAGCTGCGCGAGGAGTGGCGCCGTCACCTCGTCTTTCGCCGCGATGGCTGAGGAGCGTGTCTCTCCACCCGATCCGTCGCTCGTAGAGCGCATCGTCGAGGCTGCGCTCGAGGAAGACGCTGCCCGCAATGACGTCACGACCAGCGCGCTGATCGCGCCGGACCAGCGCGGTAGCGCGACGGTCATCGCGAGAGAGGCCGGCGTGATCGCAGGGTTGCCTGTGGCCGCGGCCGTCTTCACCGCGCTCGACGCATCGCTCCAATTCGAGCCGCTGGTGCCGGAAGGCGCGGCCGTCGGACCGGATGCAGGCGTGGCGCGCGTGGCTGGAAGCCTCGCGCCGATCCTCAGCGGCGAGCGGGTCGCGCTCAACTTCCTCCAGCGGCTCTCCGGTATTGCCACCGCCACGCGCCAGCTCGTCGACGCCGTGGCCGGGCTCAGCGTGCGCATTGTCGACACCCGCAAGACCACGCCGGGCCTGCGCGCGCTGGAGCGCTATGCTGTTCGCGCCGGCGGCGGGCAGAATCACCGCTTCAACCTGAGCGACGCGGTCCTGATCAAGGACAACCACCTGGCGGCGGCACGCAACGGAGGGCTCAGCATCGCCCAGGTGGTTCAGCGCGCGCGGGGGACTGGCCCACATACCATGCGCATCGAGATCGAGGCGGCGACGGTCGCGGAGGCGATGCAGGCGTTGGAGGCAGGCGCGGACATCGTGCTGCTCGACAACATGTCCGAGGAGGAGATGCGGCAAGTCGTCGCGGCGACGAACGGGCGCGCGGTAATCGAGGCGTCGGGTGGCGTGACGCTGCAGAACGTGCGCGCGATCGCCGAGACGGGCGTGGATCTGATCTCCGTCGGCGCCATCACGCACTCCGCCCCGGCGCTGGACCTCAGCCTGGAGCTAGACGGCTGATGGCCCACCAGCTCGTCATCCTCTCCGGCCCGCCAAACGCCGGCAAGTCCGCCACAGCGGAGGCGCTCTGCCAGCGCTACGACCGCATGCTTCACATCGACGTCGCGGTGCTGCGCGACTTCCTCCGCATGGGGCGGCTGCGCCCTTGGGATGCGTCGCCGGAGGGCCGTCGTCAGCGACTACTGCTGATCGAGTCGGCTCTAGACATGGCGCGCCGCTTCCTCGCCGCGGGCTACGGCGTCGTGATCGACGACGTCGTTGGGCCTGACGACCTGCCCGCATACCGCGACGGGCTGTCGGAGTGGGAGAGTACGGCGCACTTCATCGTCCTCCTACCGCGGCTCGCGCTCATTCTGGAACGCGAGCAGGTGCGCGCCTCTGAGTGGCAGCGGGCGGGCCGGCTCGAGGCGCTCTACCAGCGCTTCGTCGAGTTCGACGACGCCGCGATCATCGACCCCGAAACCCTCGCGCCGGAGCTTGTGGCCGACCGCGTGATGGCGCTGGCTGCGAACGGCACAGCGCTGATCTTGCCGCTCTCGCTATCCTAGAAGCGCTGCTTCAAGGCTTGACCCGCATGTTAAACTGAGCGCGGCTGCCGATACTAATCTAGAGAGGGTATCGGAGGTGAAAGGCGTGCCCCGCCAATACACACGCCCGAACGCAGACGCTGTCCGTCACGTATGGCATACCGGACGGGAGGCCACGCGATGACCTGGCTAGACGGCGCCATCATCCTTGTCGTCCTCTGGTTCACGTACTCCGCGTTTCAGGCTGGCTTCATTCGCGAGACGGTCACCGTGATCGCGGCGATTATCGGCGTCGTGCTCGCCGGGCTCTTCTACAAGGATCTGGCGGAGGACGTCCTCGCATTTATCGATAGCGTGAACCTGGCGCGCCTCGTCGCATTCGGTCTCATCTTTGGCGCGACCGCGCTGGCGGGCCAGATGCTCGCGCTGGTGCTGAAACCCACGGCGGCCATCTTCCAGCTCGGCATCTTCGATAATCTCGCCGGGGCCGCCTTCGGCTTCGCCAAGGCGATGGTGTTCATTCAGATCTTCCTGCTGGTGTTCGTCACCTATCCGCGCTGGAACCTCGACGAAGCCATCGACGATTCCCTCTTCGGGTCCCTGCTCATCGTCGACAACGTCGCCTTCCTCGCCCACGTTCTGCCGGACGAGTTCGAGCTTAGCCTGGACGCCTTCACCGACCGCCTCTAGCCGCGCACGCGCTGCCGGTACTGGATCGCCTCCGCCAGGTGCGCCGAGGCGATCGGCTGCGATCCCGCCATGTCCGCGATTGTGCGCGCCAGCTTCAGCACGCGATGGAACGCCCGCGCCGAGAGCGAGAGCTGTGTCATCGCGAGCCGCAGCAGCGACTGCGCCTGCTCGTCCAGCACGGCCTGGCATTGACGCCGCACCTCCGAGGGCGTCATCTCCGCGTTGCACACCAGGCGGGTCTCTGTAAAGCGCTCCGTCTGCTTGCTCCGCGCTTTCGACACGCGGCCTCGGACGGTCGCCGAGTCTTCGCCCGTGCCGGTAGCCGCCAGCTTGTCGTACTCCACACGCGGCACATCGACGAAGATGTCGATGCGGTCGAGCAGCGGGCCAGAGATGCGCTTCTGATAGCGGCTAACCGTCGACTCCGAACAGGCGCACTCCTGCGTCTGATCGCCATAGAAGCCGCACGGGCACCCGTGCAGGTAAGAACTACAACGTACTCCAGAGAGTGGTCGAACTGTGATGGTAGCTTTGGCAGCCACGCTGGAGAGCATAGCACAGGCCTTGCACAAGGTTCGCGGCCCTGACTCCCAAGGCTGGTTCACCGCGTTGTGTCCGTTCCACAACGACCAGCGCCGCCCAAACCTCCGCCTGAACGAGCACGGCTTCCGCTGCATGGCCTGCGACGAAAGCGGAGGACTGAGCTTGCTCGCTCAGAAGCTGGGCATGGCGCCGCCAGTAGAAAACGGTCTGGCCTTCGCCGACCGAATCGTCACCGCCTACGACTACCGCGACGAGGACGGGAAGCTATTGTACCAGGCCGTACGGCTTCGCAGCCCCAAGGACTTTCGACAACGCCGTCCCGATGGCAACGGCGGCTGGGTGTGGAAGCTCGATGGCACACGCCGCGTTCTCTATCGCCTCCCTGAACTCCTTGCGGCGGACCCGAACGCGGTCGTTTTCGTCGTGGAGGGGGAGAAGGACGTCGACCGGCTCAGGTCGTTGGGACTCATAGCGACGACGAATCCTGAGGGCGCCGGCAAGTGGCGGGACGAATTCAGCGAGTTCTTTCGGGGACGCAAGGTGGTCATGCCGCCTGACAACGACGAACCAGGCCGGATGCACGTCGACCAGGTCGCACGATCCGTTCATGGTGTCGCCTCTGAAGTGCGCCTCCTTGAGCTGCCGGCCTTGCCTGAGAAGGGCGACGTCAGCGACTGGCTCGATGCTGGAGGTACCGCCGATGCGCTTCTTCAGCTTGCGAGCGATGCACCAACGTGGGAGCGCCGGGACAACGAGCAAGCCCGTACGGCGCCAACGGCGGTCCACGCATCCCAGGAACTGCAGCTGGAGTGGTTCTTCCCGAAAGGTTTCGCTGCAAGACGCCTCGCGGAGCGGCTGCGGGAAGAGACGTTCTTCGCCTGTGGTGGCGCCCAACTTCACGTATATCGAGGCGGCGTGTATCGCCCTCACGGCGACGAGCATGTGCGAACCCGTACCGCTGAGATCTTAGGCGACCGGTGGACGAGACGCCGGGCCGAAGAGGTAATCGCATTCCTCCTCGCCACGTCGCCGCCGCTAAACGAACGGCCTCCACTGGACACGGTCAACGTCCTGAACGGCCTTCTGGATGTCGACCGGGGCACGCTGCGAGGGCACAACCCCGACTTTCTCTCACCCGTACAGCTCGGCTGCTCATTCAAGCCGACTGCATCGTGCGCCAAGATCGATCGGTTCGTTGATGAGGTCTTTCCTCACGATGCCCGTGACCTCGCCTACGAATTGGCGGGCCACCTCATGATCCCTGACACAACCTTCGAACGCGCCGTCATGCTGCTTGGCGGTGGCAGCAATGGGAAGTCAACATTCTTGGGCCTGATCGAGGCGTTCCTGGGACCTAACGTCAGTGCCGTCACGCTCCAGGCTCTCGATAGCAATCGCTTCGCCGCAGCCCGCCTCTACGGCAAACTAGCCAACGTTGTGGCGGACCTCGACGCCGAGGCCGTGAAGTCGTCGGCGGCGTTTAAGGCAATCGTCAGCGGCGATGCTATCGAGGCAGAGCGCAAGTACGCCGCCCCCTTCTCATTCCGGCCCTACGCCCGGCTGCTCTTTAGCGCGAATGAACCGCCGCCGACGCATGACACTTCCTTCGCATACTTTCGCCGCTGGATCATTGCCCCGTTCGATGCCACGTTCACCGGAGATAACAAGGACCGCAATCTCCG
>JADFNZ010000086.1 GCA_022563135.1 Chloroflexota bacterium
CGGCGACGAGTGGGTGATCGACGGCCAGAAGATCTGGACCTCCGGCGCCCACCACTCCGATTGGGGCTGGCTCGCCGCCCGCACCGACCCCGACGCTCCGAAGCACAAGGGCATCAGCACTTTCGTCGTGCCGATGGACACGCCGGGGATCAGCATCCGCCCGCTGGTGAACATGGCCGGCCAGTCTGGCTTCAGCGAGGTCTTCTTCGACAACGTGCGCATCCCGAAAGACCACCTCGTCGGCGAGGCGAACCGCGGCTGGTATCAGGTCGCGGTCGCGCTCGATTTCGAGCGCTCCGGCATCCAGGCGTACGCCGGCGGACGGCGGACGCTCGAGCAGCTCGTCGCGTTCGTGCAGGAGCAGCCGGAGACAGTGCGCCGAAACCCGCAGGTGCGCCAGCGGCTGGCCGACCGCGCGATCGAGCTCGCGGCCGGCACCTACATCGCCTACCGCATCCCCTGGATGCAGTCGCAGGGGATCATCCCCAACTACGAGGCCTCGATCAGCAAGCTCTACGGCTCCGAGCTGACGCAGCGTCTGGCTCTGACGGGCATCCAGCTCCTCGGCATGCACGGCGGGCTGGAGCCGGGATCGCCGCATGCGCCGCTCAAAGGCCGGCTGGAGCGCGCCTACCTGAGCGCCGTCTCCAGCACCATCGCCGCCGGCACCAGCGAGGTGCAGCGCGGCATCATCGCCATGCGCGGCCTGGGCCTGCCGCGCGGCTGACGCATGCCCGTCCCGGCCGACCTCGCGGCCCTGCCCAAGGCCGAAGTCCACATCCACCTGGAGGGCAGCGTCCGGCCTGCAACGCTGGAGGAGTTCTGCGCCCGCGAGGGCGTGAGCATCTCGCACGCGTTCACCGACCTTAACAGCTTCATCGAGACCTATATGGCGGCGACCCGGGTGATGACCAAGCCCGGCGACTACGATCGACTCGTGCGTGAGTACGCCGAGGACGCCGCCCGAGCCGGCGTCCGCTACGCCGAGCTGGAAGTCTCGCCCGCCCTAGGGCCGAGGATTCTCGACTGCTTCAGGGAGGCCGCGGAGACGGCGTCTCGACAGCGCGACGTCATCCTCCGCCTCGTGCTCGGGCTCGGGCGTGTGATGCCGAGCGAGCTGAAGCAGCAGGCGCTGGACGCCACGAGCGGCGTGCCCGGCCTCGTCGCCGTCGGTCTGGGCGGGCCGGAGGAGGGCTTCCCTGCCGCGCCTTTCGCAGACGTGTTCGCCGAGGCGAAGCGGCGAGGACTGCGCGTCGCCCCCCACGCGGGCGAGAACGCTGGGCCTGACTCCGTGCGCGACACGCTCGACGCCCTCAAGCCCGACCGCATTCAGCACGGCATCCGCGCGGTCGAAGATCCGGCGCTGGTGAAGCGGCTTGCCGACGAAGGCGTGCCGCTCGCCGTTTGCCCCACCTCCAACATCCGGCTCGGCGTCGTTCCATCTCTAGACGAGCATCCCCTGCGCCAGCTCTGGGACGCCGGCGTTGTCGTCTCCGTCAACACGGACGACCCGGGCTTCTTCGCCTGCGATCTCCTCGGCGAGTACGCGATTGCGGGCCGCCTGCTGGAGCTGGACCGCGAGGGATACGCGCGGCTGGCTCGCAACAGTGTCGAGAGTAGCTTCGCGCCGAAGGAGCTGAAGGCCGAGCTGCTCTTAGCCACCGGCGCTTGGGTCAGTAAGAGGTAATCTCGCGACGCCGCCTTCTAACGGCGCTCGGTGGCGACCTGCTGGAGGCGCCGAGACATGGCCATCAAGTTCTCCGCCAGCTCCTCAACCGAGTACGGTCCCTTGAGCTGGTGCCGGAGCAGCGCATCGAAGTCGATCCAGTATCGGTTCCGCCGGCCCTCCTTCTGGCGCGTGATGATGCCCTCCTCCTCCAGCATTCGCAGGATAGACAGGGCCGCCCTCTCTGTGATCCCGACGGCGTTTGCAATCTCACGCAGCGTTGAGCGAGGGTTGTTCGCCACGTGGATCATCACCAGCGCGTGATTAGTCAGAAATCCCCAGGTACCCATTTGTAAAATTCCTTCGACAGGGCTTGACAAGAACCGAACTCGGAAGTATGATACCGGCAACAGGACTCCGGTAGTCTAGTGACAGTATGAACAATCCAGCGTCACACATCCGGTAATAGACTTCTAGTACACCATTGACGGGCATACGTCAAGTCCTAGAATCGAGCGTGGCGCAGATCCCTGGCCGGAGTGGCCCGACCTGATGGTTGGAGGCGGGGTGGAAACGGGACTGTCGGACCACTCCGGCCAGGCTCACAAGAGGACGAAGAGCGGGATGGGGCACGGGAGGATACACGGATGTTAGTCCTCGATCGTAAATTGCAAGAGGGATTCTGGATAGATGGGCGGATCTTCATCAAGGTCCTGAGCGTCGGCAGGCGAAGGGTAAAGCTCGGCATCGAAGCGCCGGCGGACCTCGAGATCGTGCGCGAAGAGCTGCTGCCGCGCTCCCCCGGCGATACTCCGGCAGGGCGCGGCCTGTCTGTCCTGAAGAAACCGACCTAGGCGGGGATCCTTCCGGCCATCGCACCGATGGCAGCTAAGGCGGGGACAGCGGTGCAGGCCGGAATATCCAGCGGACGGCCCTCCCAGCGCATGGCCAGGGCCGTCCGCTTTTTTCTGTCGCGGAACGAGGCCGAGGAGCCTCGATCAGCCGTCCCACAGCGCCGGCTGTCCGGCGGGTGCCCGGCCGTGCGGCGGCACGCCAAGGTGCTCGTAGGCCGAGCGCGTCGCCATGCGGCCCCGCGGCGTACGCTGCAGGAAGCCCAACTGAAGCAGATACGGCTCGTAGACGTCCATGATCGTGTCGGCCTCCTCGGAGATCGCCGCGGCGATGGTATCCAGCCCTACCGGTCCGCCGTTGAACTTTTCGATGATGATGCGCAGCAGCTTGTGGTCCACGTCGTCCAGCCCCATGCCATCGATCTCCAGCCGGGCCAGCGCCTCCTGCGCCACCTCGTTTGTGATCACCCCGTCCGCCATCACCTGCGCAAAGTCCCGCACGCGGCGCAGAAGCCGGTTCGCCACGCGAGGCGTGCCCCGCGATCGGCGGGCGATCTCTTCCTTGCCACCGTCGTCCAGCTCTACCTCTAGGATGGCTGCGGAGCGACGCACGATCTGGGAAATCGCGTCCTCATCGTAGAAGTCCAGCCGGTAGACAGCGCCGAACCGGTCCCGCAGGGGCGGACTCAACATCGCATAGCGCGTCGTCGCGCCGATCAGCGTGAAGGCCGGCAGCGAGAGCCGCACGCTGCGCGCCGCTGGGCCCTTCCCCAGCACCAGATCAAGCGCGTAGTCCTCCATCGCCGGATAGAGGATCTCCTCTACGGCGCGGGCCAGCCGGTGCACCTCGTCGATGAAGAGCACGTCGTCTGGCTGGAGGTTCGTCAGGATAGCGGCGAGATCGCCCGGCCGCTCGATCGCCGGGCCGGACGTCGTGCGGATGCTGACGCCCATCTCGCTGGCGATGATGTTGGCGAGCGTCGTCTTGCCAAGGCCGGGCGGCCCGTAGAGGAGGTGGTGGTCGAGCGGCTCGCCGCGCTGTTGGGCCGCCGCGATGGCGATACGCAGGTTGTCCTTGACCTTCTCCTGGCCGATGTAGTCGTCCAGCCGCTTCGGCCGCAGCGAGGTCTCGAGCGCCGCGTCCTCGTCCTTGCGCGCGCCGGCGACAATGCGCTCAGTGGTCATGGGCTCCCTCCGCTTGCCGCCATTGTAGCAGCATCGAGTACGCCGAGCTTTCCGTCGACGGCCACTATACTAGCGGTGCCATGACCGCGCGTCTGCTCGTATCTGCCGCCTGGCTCGCGCTCGTCGCCGCCGCTATCGCGCTCAGCGTCCTCGCGGCCCAGCACGATACGCTCCCCGGCGACACGAGCATGGTGGCCTGGGCTCAGGCGCGGACGTTCCCGGGCGAGACCTTTTCCGATGCCGTGCGCGCGGTGACGACGACGGAAGTCGTGCTCGGCACGGGCGGCGCGCTGGTCATCGTGCTCTGGCTCCTAGGCCGCCGCTGGGAGGCGGGGCTGCTATTAGCCGGCCTCGCGCTTCTGCCGCTGCTCCAATCAGGGCTCAAGGAGCTGGTCGACCGGCCCCGCCCGGCGGAGCCGCTTGTAGACGTGCGAGCGGGTTTCTCCAGCCCGAGCTTCCCGGCCGGCCATGTCATGGGCCCAACGTTGCTCTACGGCTACCTCCTCTGGCTGGCGATCCGCCGCGCGCTCCCGCTGACGCTACGGCTGCCGGCCGCCCTCTGGCCGGCGTTCGTCCTGTTGTTGACTGCCCCGCCTAACGTATGGCTCGGCGTCCACTGGCCCAGCGATGTGCTGGGCGGTTGGGCCTGGGGGTTGGCGTTGCTGCTGCCGTTGCTCTACCTGCTAGAGGCCGTGCGGGCCAGAGGGTGGTCGCCTCGCTGAACGCCTAGGTGTAGACGGCGATCACGACGGCATCGCGGGGGTTCTCATCCGCGAAGAAGAGGACCGCGCAGTTGCGGCCGACGCTCATCTCTCCCGCGGCGATGTTGCGGGCGACGGGCACGCCCGCCAGAAAGGCGGCGAGGCTGCCCGTGATCTGGACGGTAGCGGTATACGCGGTGCCGTCGAATGCCTTCACGACGCCCCTGCGAATCGTCATGGCTACACCCTCCCCAGCAGCAGCCGCTGCTCGTAGCGCGGCCGCTTGCCCTTCCGCGTGTAGCGGAGATCAATGCCGGCAACGCGGAACGGCGCGCTGACCAGCGACAAGTGGGGATCCGTCAGCGCAATAACATCGTAGATCTCCTGGCCGCAGTTCACGGGCGTGACGACCTCACCACGTGGCACCGCAAGCGCCTCCTGCCGGAGCACCACCGCCGCCCGGTCCTGGGCCAGCGCGTCCGTATCCAGATTCTTGTCGACCACCTGGCGAAGCTGATCGTGACGGTCGTCGATCTCCGGCCAGTCGAACGCCTCCGCCATCCGGCCATCCCCGAACGCCTGCGCGCGATTCGAGCCAAGCGCGGCCGTCGTGACACGCGCGCGAAAGACAGCGTGATCCGTGCCGTACGCGTAATCGACCGCATCGCCAGGCTTGGGCTCGCTGAGCGTCGCCGTTTCGCGGCTGATCACCAGCACGTCCGGCGCCATCGACAGCAGCCGCCGTACCGCGCCCAGCCCACTCTCGCCGGGGTGAATCGTGAACGCCGGCTTGAACGTGAGCGCGGTGATGCTGGCGCCCACGGCGAGCTTTTCGAGCCCCGCACGGCCGAGCACGAAGGTGAGGATCTGTGAGATCGTCGACTCTCCGGCCGCCCAGGAATGCTGGCGGCGGGCGCGCCACCCCTCCAGCAACGACCAGCGATCGGCGGCATGGATGACGAGCGTCGCTCCGCCGCCCTCGGTCGTCTGCTCGATCCGCTCGATCGAGTACGTCAGACCGGAGGAGATCTCCTGCCCGGCCGGTGTGACGAAGCCCGGGCTGATCGCCAGGTCGGCGCCCGGTCGAATGGCCGCGAACGAACCTCCCGCAAGATCGCTGTAGCGCGCGTCATCGTTGCGCAGCACCACCTGCGCGCGGCCGCCCTGGCGGCGCAGTTCGATCTCCAGTTCGATCACATCCCCGCTCAGATCGAGCGCCGTTGCCCCATACGGCGCTCGCCAGACGCCATACGGGGCCGTGAGCCAGGCGTGGGCAATGTTGCCCGTGACCGCCGGCCCGAAGTTCGCTTCTAGATCGAACGGGACCGGCTCCCGCCAGGCGTTCGCACCGAAGAGCTGCAGCGGGTTGAACCACGACGCGTAGGGCCGCGAGGAGGCGACGCTGCCCACGTTCTTCTCCAGATAGAAGAGCCGGTGCGTGTCCAGCGCCGTGATGGCCGGCGTGTGGAAGTCGATACTGGAGTCCTTGTCAGCAATCTCCACCTCACTCAGCGGCGACCAGGTATCGATCGTTTGGATGAAGCCATCGCCGAAGGTCGCCGTCCAAACGCGGTGGTTTCCGCCGGCATCGGAACCCGTGATCACCACGTGCCAGTCGCCGAAGTGGGTGACCGCGAGGCCCGTGATCCCGCCGACCGCCGCGCTGTTGCTCCAGAGCGCCGCCGCTCCCCAGACAGAGCTGACCCGCTTGATCGCATAGACGTCGCCGGTGCCGGCGGGATTGTAGATGATCAGAGCGTCGCCGTTGCTCTTCATCATCGCGGCCACCCAGGCGTGCGTGCTCGTTGCGATCGTCTGCACCAAGCCCCAGCTCGCGCCGAAGTTATTGCTCTCGCGCACCTCCAGCGAGGCGGAGCCGGCCTTGCGGTAGGTGAGCAGCGCGTTCGTCCCGCTGGCGGCGAGGGCGATCCCGGCATCGAACGTGGAGCCGAGTGCGCTTGAACCCGCGAAGCCGGTGTTCTCGTCCGGGTTCGGGGCCCGCTGATAGCGGAGCGTCGGGATGGGCGGGTCGAGCCACGCCCGCAGGAGCGAACCATCGCCTGGCATCGCTGCCGCGTGATGGTTGTCCGGCTCGTTTCCGGTGTACAACCGCTGCCAGCGCAGGTTCGTCACGCCTGCCACCTCGTCGATCACGGTGACGCCAACGTGGGGAACCGCACTGGCGGACTTCTGAGCCGCGAGCAGTGTGGCGCTGATCGTACGCATCGTCTACAGCGGCCCCGGGTCCGTGAACTGCGACGTGAGCCTCCGGTCCACCGGCGAGTAGAGACGGGCCGTTCTCGTTCGATTCGCCTCCGGCAATAGGCGGAGCTGCTCCTTGAACGCGGCCAGGCGCACCCGGCCGAACTCCATGTAGCGCCCCCACACCTCATCGCCGCCCACATTCAGCCGGTTGCTGGCGAACGAGGCCCACTCCAGCGCCGCGTAGCCGGCCGCGCCCGTCGCGATGATGTCATCGTGCGTGGCCGGGAACGTGACCGTGCCGTTAATCGCCTGCGTCTTGTGCCAGTAGATGTGTACGTTCTGCGAGCCG
>JADFNZ010000087.1:0-6581 GCA_022563135.1 Chloroflexota bacterium
ACCCTACCCTGGTGCTCCACCAGGAAGCGCAACAGCTCGTACTCTTTGTAGGTCAGGCTGATGGGCCGGCCGGCGACGAACGCTTTGTAGCTCGCCAGATCGACGCTGAGGTCCCCGCTGCGCAGGACGTTGGTTCTCGCCCCGCCGCTGCGCCGCCAGACGGCGCGGCGGATGCGCGCCACAAGCTCCTCCGGCGTCGCAGGCACCACGATGAAGTCGTCGAGAGGCAACGCGAGGTCGAGATCGGGGAGCTCGGAAGAGCGCACCAAGCCTACCGCGGCGGTTCGGCTGGGAAGTTTCTTCGCCTCCAGCAGGCCGCGCAGCGTCGTATCCGCGGGCAGGTCCATCAAGTTGATCAGGATCGCATCCACTGGAGCGCCGCCGAGCAAGCGGTCCGCCGCTTCGCCGGAGGCGCACGTATCCACGCGGAAACTAGCGCGGCCTAGCTCCTCGGCCAGCGACTGCAGCTCCTCCGTCGCATTTACGAGCAGAACGTCAGTCATAAAAGCCTAGTATAGCAGAGGTTGCCTGATCGCTAGAGGCCGAAGGTGGCCGATGCTATACTGGTCGGCGAGCCAGCGTAGCTCAGTGGTAGAGCAGTCGATTCGTAATCGACAGGTCAAGAGTTCGAGTCTCTTCGCTGGCTCCACGAACTGCCCCGCAAGGAATGCCCTAGATGCCTTATCGAGTGCGGAGACGCTCCAGTATGACGCGTCCTCGCGGAGAGATCTCATAGCCTACGTCCAGGCTGACCGTCAGCCCCAGGTTCTTCAGCTTCCGCACGTCCGCCTTGAATCTGAGCCGCTCGCGCCCTACTAGTTGCGCCAGGCGGGAGGCGGCGATCGCGGGCTGCTTTTCGATGAGCGCCAGCGTATCTACTGTCCACGGGCCGTGTGCGCTTCTCGCGTCCATTCGCCGCAGCCGTTCGCAATCCGCATCCACGTCCTCTCGCGATAGCCCGATCTCCTGGGCCAGCGCGAGTCGCTCGTCCGGGCGCGCGACGTAGCGGAACGCCACACGAAACAGCTTCGCGTCCGCGGGCAGGGAGCCGCCCTGGAGCTTCCGGAGGTAGTCGAGCAGCGATTCGCGGTCGGCGAATCCGGAGCGGCGCGCATCGCGATCCGTGATCTCCGACGCTCTAACTTCATCAACCCCGATCACTGCGAGGACGCCGCTCGCGCCGAAGCGGTAGCGACCGCCCGCCTTAACGCGCGGCCGCCGCCACACGCGAAAGGTCAGCGTGATTTCGCCCCGCACGAGGCCATCGTGATAGCGTTGCTCGAACAGCATGGTGTCAGCGGTGGTCTGCTAGCGCGCGGTCCAGCCGCCATCGACGACAAGTGACGCGCCCGTCATGAACGACGAGTCGTCCGACGCGAGGAAGAGCGCAGCCTTCGCCACCTCCTCCGCCGTGCCCAGCCTGCCCATGGGCGTCTGGCCCTCGATCTGCTGGCGCACAGCGGGAGCGTCGGTGATCATGCGGGTCATCGCCGTCTCGATCCAGCCCGGGTTGATGCAGTTCACCCGCACCCCACGCTGGCCGTAGGCGATCGCGAAGTTCTTCGTGAGCCCCACGACGCCGTGCTTCGCCGCCACGTACGGATCCTCTCCGCCGATGCCCACCAGCCCGAGGATCGACGAGAGATTCACGATCACGCCGCCGCCCTTGGCCGCCATCGCCTCCGCGGCGTGCTTGCAGCCGTAGTAGACGCCGCTGAGATTGACAGCTAGTGTGGTGTCCCAATCGCGCTGAGCGACGCCTGCGTTGTTCACCATGATGTCGAGCCGGCCGAAGCCATCGATGGCGGCCTGCACTGCGGCGCGCACCTCAGCCTCGCTCGACGTGTCGCAGCGCTGGAAGCGCCCGGCCGCCCCGATCTCCTCCACCACGCTCCTGCCGGAGCCTTCGTCCAGCTCCGCCACGAGCACCTTCGCCCCCTCGCGGGCGAACGCCAGCGCGATCGCGCGGCCGATGCCGGCGCCGCCGCCCGTGACGAGCGCGACCTTCTCCTGCAATCTCATCTCGCCACCTGCCCTCTCCACCCCAGACTCAGCTTGCTCCCCCACCCTGCTGCAGCTCCGCGACGCGGTGGAGCAGCTCGGGGTAGCGCTTCGTCAGCTCCGCGCCGTCGACGAAGAGCGTGGTGCCGCTGACCCACGACGCCTCGTCGGAAACGAGAAAGAGCGCGGCGTTGGCGACGTCCTCCGGCGTGCCGACGCGGCCTGCCGGGATGTTCTCCAGGTACTCGTCGCGGATCGCCGGCACGCCCATAATGGGCGCGGTCAGCGGCGTATCGATGAGGCCGGGACCGATCGCGGTGACGCGGATGCCGTGGCCGGCCAGCTCCATCGCGGCGACGCGCGTGAACATCTCAACGCCCGCCTTCGCGGAGCAGTAGGCGGACATCCCCTCGCCGGGCTGGCGGGCGTTGATCGACGCGATGTTGACGATGACGCCGCCGTCGCCCTGCGCGATCATCTGACGCGCCTCGTGCTTCGTGGAGAGGAAGACGCCGCGCAGGTCGAGGTTGAGCACGGCATCCCACTGCTCGACCGTCTGGTCGACGATCGCCGCGAGGGCGCCGATGCCCGCGGCGTTGATCGCGATGTCGAGCCGCCCAAAGCTCTCGACGGTCGCCTGTACCATCGCTTCTGCGCCGGCCTCGCCCATAAGGTCCGCCTCGACCGACTGACAGCGTTCGCCGAGCTCGGCGGCGCGCTGCTTCGCCCCTTCCGCGTTGATGTCGGCGAGCATCACGCTCGCCCCTTCGGCGACGAACCGCCGCGCGATGGCGAAACCGATGCCCGAGGCGCCGCCGGTGACCAGCGCGACCTTGTCCTGTATTCTCATTCGATCGTGCGTCCTTTCCGAATCCAGAGGCCGCCTTAGAGAGGGGTTTGTGCCGAGGGGCAGACTGGAACTGCCGGCACCTACATTTTCAGTTTCGCAGCAGCCATTCCGTCCCATGCTACTGCGCCTTGTTTCGTATCTGCAAGCCCGCAGTATCGGCCTACTTCGTGCCGTCCTGTACCTCCTCGTCTCGTGGCGTCCATTAGCAAAGTGTTAGCAGAAATGCTGGCGTGAGGAACCCCGGTGAGCGAATCTCCCGAGGGCAACGCTACGGGATGGCGGCGCGGTTACAGGGGAGCCCAACAGAAGCCCTACGTTCCTCCTGACGCCCGTCAGTTGACGGGCCTGGGCCCTCGGTGCTATAAGTGACGCTGAACGTCCTATGTAGCCTGAAGGAGGGGTACTCATAGCCTACACGATCGCCTGCAAGGACACCGGAACGGAATGCGATGCCGTGCTGCGTGGCGAGACTATGGATGAGCTGCAGCAGAAGATTGCGGAGCACGGCAAGAGCGCCCACAACATGGACCTCGCCAGCATGCCCGAGGAGCAGAAGAAAGGGCTGATGTCCTTGATCAAGCAGGACTAGGGCGTCAACCTGACTTCCGCCTTCTGCTGCGTCACGCCATTCGCCCGGAAGCCGTAGCGCCCTCGCCTCTCTCTGCCACCGCACCCTGGCCGAATACCTTATTCTAGGTCCTGGTCGCGCTCCGGTGCAGGAGGTGCAAGGCGGAGTACGCCCGGAATTCGCGTCGCGCCAGTCAATCACGCAGTGGTAGACCATCTGCATCACGAGCAGAGGATCGCGTGTTCGCACATCGTCTCCCGATCGTAGAGACTGTACAATGCATGCGACGAACGCATGACTTGGCAGAAGGAACTAGATGAGATCGCCCGCAGGCGAAAGCGCGTCCAAGAGATGGGCGGCGCTGAACGAGTCGCCCGCCACGTAGCAGCGGGGCGCACTCCGGTGCGGGATCGCGTCGACCAATTACTTGACAGCGGTTCATTCCGTGAGGTCGGAAGCCTGGCGAGTAAGGTCGAGTACGATGAAGCTGGCCAAGTCAAGAACTTGACGCCGTCCAACTTCGTGACGGGGCGAGGCTTGATAGACGGCCGTCCAGTTGTCATTGGCTGCGACGACTTCACAGTGCGTGGCGGAGCGGCAGACGGAGCCGTCGGCAATAAGATGGGCTGGAGCGAGCGAACCGCCAAGGAACTACGGCTGCCGATCGTTCGCCTGGTCGATGGTACTGGAGGTGGCGGTAGCGTCAAGACAAACGTCACTCTAAAACGCTCCTACGTACCAGCGAATCCTGATTGGGACATCGCGGTCGCGCTTCTCTCACTAGTACCCGTGGTTGCAGCTGCTCTTGGTCCTGTGGCTGGCCTAGGCGCGGCTCGCGTCGCCGCATCGCACTTCTCGGTCATGGTGCGCGGATCGAGCCAGCTATTCGTCGCCGGACCGCCGGTGGTCTACCGAGCCTTCGGGCGCGAGGTAGAAAAGGAGGAGCTCGGTGGCTCGGAGATACAGGCTCGCGGTAGCGGCGCCGTTGACAACGAGGTTGAGAGCGAAGCAGAAGCGTTTGAGCAGATCCAGCGCTTCCTCTCGTACCTACCGTCGTCCGTCTGGGAAGCGCCACCTCGCATCACGCCCGCCGACGACCCCAACCGTCGAGAAGAGGAACTCCTCTCCATCGTCCCGCGCGACCGCCAGAAGGTTTACGATACGCGAAGGATCCTACAGCTCGTGCTGGATAAGGAGTCCTTTTTCGAGATCGGTGAGCATTTTGGGCGCCCGCTTGCCACCGGTCTCGCTCGCCTTGACGGAATCTCAGTAGGTGTTATGGCGAACGATTCGCGCTACTACGCCGGGGCGATAGATGTTCAGGCTGCCGAAAAGATGACTCGGTTCGTCGACCTCTGTGACACATTTCGCCTGCCGGTCGTAAACTTCGTGGACAATCCTGGATTCCTCATCGGAGTTGAGGCCGAGAAGCAGGGCACGATTCGTAAAGGTGTGCGGGCGCTCGCAGCCGTCTATCAGGCCACAACGCCCTGGTGTTCCATCATCGTGCGTAAGGCATACGGCGTTGCAGGTGCAGGCCACTCGAACCATACCCGGTCAAGCCCACGCTATGCCTGGCCATCCGGAGAGTGGGGATCCCTGCCTATCGAAGGCGGCGTTGAGGCGGCGTACAAGCGCCAGATACAGGCGTCCGACGACCCGGACGGGCTTCGTGCAGAACTCGAGGCTAAGCTTGCCTCCCTGCGCGACCCGATTCTCACCGCTGAGGCGTTCGGGGTGGAAGAGATCATTGATCCGAGGGATACGCGACCGCTCCTGATAGAGTTCGCCCGCCGTGCGTTCGATATTGTGGCGGCAGAGAGCCGTGGTCCTAAGAGCCGCGGAATGCGCCCCTAGCGCCTACTGCTGAGAGACCGCAGCACCGACTGACTCCATCGAACCGGAGCGCACACTATGGCCAGATGGTGCCGTGACGAAGATTTGGTGCCGAGGGGCAGACTCGAACTGCCGACACCTACATTTTCAGTTTCGTACCAGCCATCCCGTCCTGTGCTAATGCGTCCTGTTTCGTATCTGCAAGTCCGGGCTATCGGCCTACTTCGTCCCGTCCTGTACCCCTTCGTCTCGTGGAGTCCGTTAGCAAAGTGTTAGCAAAGGATCAGGGCGAGAACGCCCCGACGCTCGGCCACGCGGACCCGGTCATCGACCACCGGCCGAGGTGCCACGCCTGCGGACGAACGCTGGCTGAGTACCTGACTAGGCCGTGGTCGCTCCGGTGCCGGCGGTGTAAGGCTGAGAACGCGCGGGGATTAAGTCCCGTCCTACAAGAACTCATGGTAGAGCATCTGACGCGAGTATCATGGCGCTACTGGTGGACAGGCCGCAAGTCGCCTCGGCCAAGGTGTCGCGATGTTAGGACGCTTGTCCTTACCCGTACTCTCTAAAAGGCGATGCTCACCAACCATGTCGACACAACCGCTACGACCTTGCAGCTACGCAAGCTTCTCGGTACGATCGCCGCGTGCCCACCCAAGGAGAGTACGAGCCGAGCCCGTCGAAGTTCGTCGCTGATCAGGTGGCACTCTACGAGGCTACAGGTGGCGTCGAGGGTGGGACACTCCAGGACAAGCCAGTCATCATCCTCACCACACGGGGTCGCCATAGCGGCAAGGTACGCAAGTCGCCCCTGATGCGCGTCGAGCACAACGGAACATACGCCGTTGTCGCTTCGATGGGCGGCGCTCCGAAGCATCCGGTCTGGTACCTCAACCTGATCGCCGCGGCGGCGGTGACGCTGCAAGACGGCGCGAACGTTTACGAAATGGCCGCTCGCGAGGCCCACGGAGACGAGCGGGCGCGCTGGTGGGAGTTGGCTGTCGACGCATGGCCGGCATATGCGGAGTACCAGACCAAGACGGATCGACAGATCCCGGTTATCGTCCTAGAGCCGACCCGGTAACCAGCCACACGATAACTGGATCGTTTCGCTCAGTGTCGTGGCTACGGAGCCACAGCGCTAAAAGAGAGATCGTTCCCAAGCAGAGGGTCGCGAGTTCGATCTTCTGCGGCTGCAGCCCAATGTTCAATGATAGTGGCGGCCACTTTCAACGGGCTTGATTTGACCCGCCGCCTTCCGCAACCCCTGGCTCAGGAGGAGTTTCACACAGCGGCGGCGCGTTGTGTGTGGCTATGCCCAGATCG
>JADFNZ010000087.1:6591-6939 GCA_022563135.1 Chloroflexota bacterium
GTGGTAGCGTTCATTGGGGCAGGTCAAAAGGGCGCACTGGTCTCCAGCACGCGCCCGAGCAAGGCTACCCGACAGGAGGTAGTGCATGCCGCTGCCGCCCGGCGAACCCGATAGCCTTCGGGCCGTCGCCGCCTGGGTGCAAGACCGGACGCAGGCGCGCGACCGCTTCGGGCACATCCATCGCGCCTCGGAGGAGCATCGCGTGCGCCATGGCCCGATCTGCACGGTGTATCCGACTGGCAGCGGGCCCACCCTGGGGGCGCTGGCCGCGGCTATCGATGGCAAGCGCGTCCTGGAGGTCGGCTGCGGCCTGGGCTACAGCTCCCTCTGGCTGGCGTTCGGCTCATC
>JADFNZ010000088.1 GCA_022563135.1 Chloroflexota bacterium
TGCCGTGCCCGTTCGACCAGTACGCCTTATCGCCGATCAGGACGCCCAGGTGCGCGTTCCTGTCCTCCGCGTTGACGCGGTGGAGGCCGATGCTGCCGATATGCACGCCGTCCCTCGTCTCGATGGCCAGGCGCACGCCCTGAATGCTGTTCGCCGGGCCGCTCTCCAGCCAGCGCTGCTCATCGGCATGCGACACGGGGTAGCGCGCCGTGAGGAAGCGCGTGACCTCGCGATCGTTGATCCACGTGAAGACGCGCTCGAGATCGGTCGATTCGAAGGCGCGCAATCTCACCAGCTCACCGACAAGCATCGCGTTCTCCTTCCCCTGACGTCGTCCCGGTCCCATGGAGCGCGGCGAACTCGCCCCGCAGCACACCCATTGCCACCAGGTCGTGGTAGCGACCGCCGCTGAAGACCTCCTGGCGCAGCCGGCCCTCCTCCTGAAAGCCGCACTTCTTGTAGCAGGCGATGGCGCGATCGTTGAACTCCAGCGCCGTGAGCCAGACTCTGTTCAGGTTCATCTCCTCGAACGCAAACCGGAGCAGCGTCAGGATCGCATCGGTCCCGTAGCCATTCGACCAGTATTTCTTCTCGCCGATCATCACGCCAAGGCCCGCCTTCCGATCCTCTGGCCGGGTCTCTATCAGGTCGATGTTGCCGATATGCGCACCGTCCTTGGTCTCGATTGCGAGATGCACGCCGCCGGCGAAGCCGCTCGTCGCTGTGCCTTCCAGCCACCGCTGTTCGTCCGCACGCGAGAGCGGGTAGCGCGCCGTCAGGAACTGCGTCACCTCACGGTCGTTGATCCACGTGTACACCCGCTCGACATCGTCCGGCTCGCGCGCCCTGAGCCTCACTAGCTTGCCCTCCAACATGGCATCCTCCCTCTGGAAATGCAGCAGGCCCGCCGCTCCGTGCGACGGGCCTCTAGTTTCGCTGCTCTGATCGTAACTTACGCGATGTCTGAAACCCAGGACCCGCCGCCGGACGGCGCATCGGCACAGAGGACGATGCGGCTTCGGCGCATCGTCGCTGTGACCCGCGTGCGTACGTCGTGTTCCGTGTGTGTCAACATCGCCTGAGCGCTCCTCGAATGTACCGGCGATGCTATCATGCGACGAAGGAAGCTGTCAAGCTGAGCGTCCCGCCAGCCGCGTTGCGCTCCCGCGCTAGGCTGAGGTGGGGTGCGACGAGGCCGCTCGAGCTACCGCAGCCTCGCCCGATGTGCGATCCAAGTGGATCCCTGCCTGCACGAGCAGCCGGGCCAACCATGGGCGCAGCGGGCCCTGAGCAAGCGCGCGCGTCCGCATCCGGCGTGCCTCTTCCTGTCGCTCTAGCTGCACCAGCCATGCGAAGTCCTCGACCAGAAGCCAGTTCATCGTGTGTCCTCTCTCTGGCTATTCTGCGCCCTTCGGCGCGAAGCTTCCCAACATCTCGATCAGCACGTCAAAGACGGCGTCTGTATTAATTTCGTCCTCTAACTGCAGCGCCAGCAGCCCAGACCCCAGGTGACAGGCGAGCAACATCCCCGCCAGCGCCCGCGCATCCGCATGCGCGGCGATCTGACCGGCGCGCTGCGCCTCCCCGATGAAGCCGGACAACATGTCGATCAGAGCACGGAACACCTCGCGCTGCGCTTCGCCCAGCGCCCCGCCTTGCCGGGCGCCGACGAGCGTCGCCTCCAGGTTCAGGATGGCGTGCTCCCGATGGTCCTCTTCCTTCAGCTTGCTCCAGGCAGCCCGGCCGATATCGGCGATCGCCGCCAGCGGCGAGCCCGTGGAGGCGGCGGCGTGGTCGAACATCGCCCGCGCTTCGTCGATGGCGCCACTGCAGACCGCCAGCAGCAGCTCTTCTTTGCTCGGAAAGTAGCGATAGATCGCGCCGGCACTGAGGCCCGCTTCTGACGCGATCTCGCTCATCGTCGCCGCGTCTACTCCCTTGCGAACGAACATCCGCTCCGCGGCGGCCAGGATCGCATCCGTCCGGGCGTCGATGTGGGCCTGGGTCACCTTCGCCATATCGCCGCCTCCAAATGAGCCTTCATTTATCTGAATGAGTAGTCATTCATCTAAGTAAAGGATAGCTCAGCGACGGGGCCTTGTCAAGCCGCGGAGAGCGCCTGACCCCCGAGCACTTGCGGCGAGACTGTTACTAGCGATGACGCAGCACCGACACTGGATCGCTCTACCGGCGAGGTGCAAGCACACCGCCTCTCTAGTGAAGCCCAGGTCACGTCCAGGGTGTATACTAGACCGGCTATGCGCTTCGCGGATGCCGTTCAGCAACGCAAGAGCTACTGAGGCGCGATGGCCCGCCCACCCCGAAAGTCGAAGCTCTACACGCGCACCGGCGACCGTGGCCAGACCGGGCTCTTCGGCGGGCGGCGCGTGCCGAAAGACCACCCCCGCGTGGCTGCATACGGCGCGATCGACGAGCTGAACGCCGCGCTCGGCCTCGCGATCTCCTACATCCGCCAGCGCAGGCTCGTCGCTTCGCTCCAGACGATTCAGAACGAGCTCTTCAACATCGGCGCCGAGCTTGCGACCGTCGGGCCGACACGCAGCCGCCGGAAGGAGTCGGCCTCGCTCCGCCTTGAGGGCGCGAAGACGGAGTGGCTTGAGTCGCTCATCGACGAGTACGATGCGCGCGTCCCGCCTCTCCGCACCTTCGTGTTGCCGTCCGGCACCACCGCCGCCTCGGCCCTCCACGTCGCCCGCACGGTCTGCCGCCGCGCCGAGCGAGAGGTGGTGGCGCTGGCGCGGAAGCAGCCGATCAATGCCGCCATCATGACGTACCTCAACCGCCTGAGCGACCTCCTCTTTGTGCTCGCGCGCTACGTCAACAAGGCGGCTCGCCGTCGGGAGCTGCTCTGGGAGAAGGATGCCTAGCAATCCCGCTCCGCGTTACCGCGGATTATGATCCCCGTCGGCGATAGCGTCCGCTCCCGCACCACTCCCTACGTCAACGTCACGATCATCGTGGTAAGCATCCTCGTCTTCCTCTACGAGCTGACGCTGAGCGACTTGCCAAACATGTTCTTCCCAGCCCTCCCGCAGCTCGGCTTCTTCTCTGAGCGCTTCATCTTCTTCGCGGACTGGGGCAGTACGCCGGCCTGCCTGACGGATCGCTTCGGCTTCTCGCCGGAGACCGATCCCCACGCGCTTCAGGCGCTCTGCCCGGACTCTGAGCGCACGCTCCTCACACCGTTCACGGCCATGTTCATCCACGGCAGCTTTCTCCACCTCATCGGCAATATGATCTTCCTCTGGGTCTTCGGCGATAACGTCGAGGATGCGATGGGCCATCTGCGCTATGCGCTCTTCTACGCCGTTGTGGGGCTGGCAGCAACCTCCGCGCACGTCGCCGTGAACCAGAGCGATCTCGTCCCAGCCATCGGCGCGAGCGGCGCGATCGCCGGCGTCCTCGGCGCCTACCTGGTGCGCTACCCGCGCGCGACTGTCTCCGCCATCCTGCCGATCTTCCTCTTCGTCTGGATCCCACTCCGCATGCCCGCGGTCGTCCTCATCGGCATCTGGTTTCTGCTTCAGCTCTTCAGCGGCGTATCGGCGCTCACAGCCAGGGAGGTGGTGGGAGCGGGCGGCGTCGCCTGGTTCGCGCACATCGGCGGCTTCGTCGCCGGGCTGATCCTCGTGAAGTTCTTTCTCGTAGGGCGCTCCCCGCCGCGTGCACCGCGCCTCGCGATCAGCCGGCGCTGGTAGCCGGCGCGCTCGCGCAGCAGGCTGCCGCTGGGCCTCCGGCCTCGTCGCGTTTTCGTCAACTACCTCCTAAGCCTTAAAGCTTATGAACCGACCACATCCAGGGACAAACCCGAATCTAATATGGCTCCTAGAGGCACGCGAGAGCGCCACTGAGCTGGCCGCGGCCCGCACTTGACCCTTTACCTCAAGGTCAGTCTCGTGGTATCTTCACATCCCACGCATGGAGCCTTTCGCGTGGGAGGGGTGGGTTCATGGCAACGAGTACAGTGTGTATGCATCACTGGCTAATCGAAGCCCCAAGAGGCAAGATTAGCCGCGGCGTCTGCAAGCGCTGCGGCAAGCGGCGCAACTTTCCGACCACAGGCACCTCCGAGCGACACTGGGTCCATCGCGGGCCGGCAAAGAGGGTATAGGCTTCACCAACGGGCGACCTAGTATCGCTCCGGGTCGAAGTCCGGCAAGGGCGGACGGTCGGCGACCGCTTCAGGACGAGTGCGTTCCGACGCTACGCTGCGTCCCATGCCGACAGAGTTAACGCTTTCGTTAGCCTCTCCCCGGTTACCAACGCTTGTCCGAAGGCCGCCCGCCTCTGAGGCGATCCTCACTCTCACGGAAGACGCAACGGTGCGCTTTTACCTCTCGACAGCCGGCAACTTCTCCGTGAGCGGACTATCCGGCGCTTCGGGTGAATCATGATGCCCTCTCCTCATAAACGAACCGCCCTCGTAGCGCTCGTTGGTGGCGACGAGTTCACGAGCAGGTCGGACGGTCTCGACCGAGAGCTGCTTCGGCTCGCGGCGGGCACTCCGCCGAACGTCGCGATCCTGCCAACGGCGGCCGAGCCTGAAAATCCTCAGCTCGCCGCTGCGCACGGCATCGATCACTTCCGAAAGCTCGGAGCAGACGCCTACGCAGTGATGGTTCTCGACCAGCGGTCGGCGAACGATCAGGGGCTGGTTGACGAGCTGCGCAAGGCGAACCTAATCTATCTCACCGGCGGGAGCCCGACGCACCTGCTCGCCAGCCTCAAGGACTCCCTGGCCTGGTCACGCATCGCGCAGCTTGTCCAAAGCGGGGTCTTGATAGTGGGATCGAGCGCCGGCGCAATGGCCCTGTGTGAGCACATCACGTTCGGCGGCCAGCGGCTGGAGGGCCTCGGGCTCATCCCGGGCGTCGCCGTCCTTCCCCATTTCGAGGGGGGCCCAGACGAGCGACTTCACGAGCTGCGCGCAGGCGTACCGGAAGGCGTGACACTCCTCGGCATCGACGGCGCGACAGGATGCCTCCAGCAGGGCGACGAATGGCGGGTCGCCGGCGTCGGGCGGGTACACGTGATCACGCGAGCGGGTATTGCGGTGATAGCCAGCGGAGAGACGTTCGATCTGAGGTGACAGCGGCTAGGCCGACCGACGCTCCGCTACGCGGCAGAGGGCGGCATGGAGCCAGATCAGTCCTGAGAGTAACCCGAGGCCAGCGACGTAACCCACGATAACATCCAGCGTCCAGTGGTTGCCATGAGCGACTCGGCCAAAACCCACCAGCCCGACGAAGAAGAGCCAGCCGAGGACCAGAGCCGTCCGCTGGGCCTGCCCGCCGAGGCGGCGCAGCGCGAGATACACGAGGAAGCCGTAGAAGGTGACGACGAACTCGGAGTGTCCGCTCGCGAAGCTCATCGCTCCGCCGACGCCGAAGATGCCCTCGAACAGCTCCGACGGCCGGTCGCGGTCGATCAGCACCTTGGGAAAGTTCGCCAGGCCGTGCAGTGGGAAGACCAGCAGGAGCACCACAGCGGCCGCTCTCTGGCGGAACAGCCAGAGGCTAAAGATGATCGCCAGAGTGATGAGGGCTCCCTGCCACGCATAGGCGTCGACGAAGCTGTCCGACGAAAGTCGGAAGAGCCAGTCGGGCATCCCCAGCGCCTGCGCCCTCCGGGTGAGCGATTGTTCCCAACCGAACACCTGACCGTCCGCCAGGAAGGCGGTCATGCCGCTGACCACGGACAGGACGACCGCCCACGATAGCCAGTGGAGAAGATTCCGTTTGCGGGGTGTCAGGGCGCAGGCGATAACCTCCCGCGCCGAGGCAAGCGCCGGTGTTGCTGATGCCGGCGCTTCCATGCTCACGTCCTCGGCCCTCGCGCGCATCTACTTCTTTTCAATATCTTAGCGTGAGTGAATCTCTTGACGCGAAGCGCATCGCGCCGCGCTTGCGGGATCGGTTCGTATAACACACGTCGCAACGACGCACTGGTCACCGAAGACGGCCGTCCATTCGCCTTTTCCCCCGCTGCTGACACACTACACGGTTGACCGTTATCGATCACTGGGCCTAGAATCCACCGAGGGGATCCGTTCGAGCGTCCGGCGCCGACAGCTCATGTGCGGCAGCAGCGCCTGACGGAGCGTTCCCCCACCCGAACGGCAGGAGGCCATGCACGGCCAGAAACTTATGGAGGGAGACTATGAACAAACGTTGGGTGCTGGGAGCACTCGTTGCCGGCGCACTGGCGCTGGCGTTCATCGTCGCGGCCTGCGACGATGATGGTGACGATGGGGAGCCGACGGCTGCGGGTCCCACGGCGACGGCAGGCGCGCCTTCAGCGGGCAGCCACAGCCAGATCCTTAGTGACGTCCAAAGCAGCGGTCAGCTGATCTGCGGGGTAAACGACGGCGTGCCGGGCTTCGGTTTCGTCGCGCCGGACGGCACGTTCTCCGGCTTCGACATCGACATCTGCCGGGCAATAGCGGCGGCGGTCCTCGGTGACCCCGATGCCATCCAGTTCGTGCCGCTCACCGCTCAGGCGAGACTTACTGCGCTGCAGACCGGCCAGATCCATGTGCTGAGCCGGAACACGACCTGGACGCTCAGCCGTGACGTGTCTTCTGGCCTGAGCTACACGATCACCCTGTACTACGACGGCCAGGGAATGATGGTACGTGCCTCGGACGGCTTCACCACCGTCGATGATCTCGCCAACGCCGAGATCTGTGTCCTCCAGGGCACGACGACCGAACAGAACCTGGCGGACCGCCTGCCGGGCGCCACGGCGGCCGGTTTCGTGGACAATGAGACGCTGCAAGCGGCCTTCATTGAGGAGCGCTGCGACGGCTGGACCTCGGACAAGTCCCAGCTGGCGAGCCGCCGCTCCGCCTTCCCTGAGGACGATGGAGGCCCTGAATCCCTGACGATC
>JADFNZ010000089.1 GCA_022563135.1 Chloroflexota bacterium
AGCGAATGTAGGCGATGTGATCCAGTTCGCGCAGGTGGCCCATCACGGCCTCGCCGATCTCCGCGCTGGGCACCTCAGGCGCGCCGGACTGGCGGAGCCCGGCTTCGACCGCGTCGGCCACCGCCTCGATGGTGCCGGCGGGCAGCGGGCGCTTTTCGCAGGCCTTGCGCAGCCCGCCCAGCAGCTTCTCGCGCGAGAACTCCTCGCGACGGCCGTCCTTCTTGGCGACGAGCAGCCCACTTGTCGCGAGGCGCTCCATGGTGGTGAAGCGCTGGCTGCAGTTGAGGCACTCGCGGCGGCGGCGAATCCCTTCCTCCGCATCGCGCGAATCGGTCACTTTGGTATCGGTGTAGCCGCAGTATGGACAGCGCATCTGGTTACCTTCTTCCTGTGACGAAGGCGACAGTAACACAAGATATTGTGTCTTGTCAAGGGGGCCACCATATCTGGTAGCTAACATAAGAGAGTTTTCTCAGGGAATTCGCGCGCTCCTGTTCGGGAATTCCCTACAGCGGCCGATAACTCATTGGTACTGCACACAAAGGACGCCTCGCGTAGCTTCTCCATTGGAGAATGACCGGGCTCTCCGAGGCGAAACGTTTTCGGTCTGCTCAACGTTTAGGTGTAAGGAGACGGCGAGCATGCAAGAAAGTGGTCAAATGAAGGCAAAAGACTCCAGGCGCGGGCTGCGCGGACGCATAACGAGGGGCTCACGAGGCCAGAGTCTCATCGAGTTCGTGCTGATGATGCCGATCCTCATGATCATGATCTTCGGGATCATCGATTTCGGGATGGGCCTTCGGTCCTACATCAGTTTGACGAATGCCACTCGTGAAGGGGCCCGCTTCGCGGCCGTGGGCAACCCTGCTGGCGCCTATCCCACCGATTGTGACGGCACCACAAGCACCAGCAGCATTGGCCGCGTCTGCGTGGCTATGGAGGGCCTGGGACTGAGCAACCTCAACAGCGTTAGCGTCTCGTACCCTAACGGCAATGCGCCGGGCAATTCCGTCATTGTCGCCGCCGACTACACATACAGCTTCATCACGCCGCTCGGCGGTCTGATCAGCTTCTTCTCCGGCGGCACGTTCCCAGATACGCTGAGCCTCAACACCTCGGCAGATATGCGATTGGAGTGACGCAGCCATGCTGAGACGAGCACCTGGAAGAGAGCCCCGATCCTTCGCCGACAGCCAACGCGGGCAGGTCGCAATCATGGTCGTGCTCCTGTTGAGCGTCTTCGGCGGCATGATCGCCTTCGCTATTGACTTGGGCAGCCTCATGGCCGATCGTCGCGATCTTCAGAATGCAGCCGATGCGATCGCCCTCGCCGCATCGCTCGACCTGCCGGACGAGAGCGCGGCGCGCACAGCCGCCAACCAGTGGGCGATCAAGAACGGCATCGATCCCGCGTCGATGACCGTGACGATCTTCCCGCAGAGCCTGCCCACGGAGCCGAACCCGCGGGTGCGCGTGGAGCTCCAGCGAGAACACGGCTTCACCTTCGCGCGGATGATTGGTATCAACTCGGCCACGGTGAGCTCGGTCGCGGCGGCGATCAAGACCTCGCCCGCCGGCGGCGCGGGCATGGTACCGATCGCGGTGACCGAGGACGCACTGGATGCAGCACTGTCAGAGGGCGGTTGGGGTACTTCCGTCACCTTGAAATACGATTCAAACAACATCCTCGAGGGGAACACTGGGCCCATCCGCATCGACGGACCCGGAGGCGGAAACTGCAATACCGATAGCAATAGGTACTGCGACGGCGTGCAGCATGGGTCGGAGAACACGGTCTGCGCCGCCGGAGCGGATACGACCTACTGCACCGGCCCGTGGGTGGTTAACACAGAGCCCGGCAACAAGATCGGTAACACTAGGACGTCCATAGACTACCGTATGAACAACACGTCTTACCAGTGCGACGAGTTCACCGAGGTCTTCGAGCCGACGACCAGCGACCCAGACGTTTGGCGAATCGAGCAGGATTGCAATCCGTTCCTCGCCGGCGGCTACGACAGTGAGCGCGTGATCATCGTCCCCGTCATTGATGAACTCTGCAACGGAGCATGCCCGGTGACGATCGTCAGTTTCGCGCTGTTCTTCCTAGAGGGTTATGGCAGCGGAGGCTGCACGGGTAACGACTGTGAGATCGTTGGCCGCTTCGTCCGCGTCAACCAGAACCTTGGCCTGCTTGCCGGAACGTTCGACCCGAACTCGTTCAACCAGTTCGTCCGCCTTGTAGAGTAGGCCGCAAACGTCCAACGCAGACGCCACGGGCGGCGCCATCTCCCAGTCGCCGCCCGTGGCTCTTGTTCGCACCGGCTCCCCTGAGAGCCAGCGCCGATCCCCGGCGCTGCCGGGGCCTTCAGTACGGCTAAGCGCGTGCCTCCTTTCTTACCGGTCTGGCCACCGCCTTTCGCTAGCGCGCCGCTACCGTGCGACGCAGGAAGGCGGGGAGATCCGTATCGGCGGGGTTCGCGATCGAGCCGACGGCGAGCGCCTCTCCGGCCGCTGCTACTTCAGCAGCCATCGCCCGCGGCCCCAGAGGAAAGCCCGTCGCAATCACCGTTACCTGCACCTCATCTCCCAGGCTCGGGTCGATCGCAGTGCCAAAGATGATCTCAGCATCCGGCGCGACGACGTCCGCGATGACCTGCGCCGCCGCATTGAGCTCTAGCAGCGTGAGATTCCGCGACCCGGTGACGTTGAAGAGTACGCCGGTCGCACCCTCGATGCTCACGTCCAGCAGCGGGCTGCTGACGGCGGCCCGCGCGGCCTCTGTGGCGCGGTCTTCGCCTGACGCGCGGCCGATGGCCAGGAGCGCAGGTCCGGCCTCGTGCATCACGCGGCGCACGTCCGCGAAATCGAGGTTGATCTCACCGGGTAGCGTGATCAGCTCGGAGATGCCCTGGATCCCCTGCCGCAGCACGTCGTCCGCGGAGCGGAACGCCTCCTCCACGGTCACCTCTGGCCCGCTGATGTCCAGCAGCCGGTCGTTCGGGATGACGATGAGCGTATCGAGGCGCTGCCGCAGCTGCGCGATGCCTTCGTTCGCCTGCTCGGCGCGCTTGCCACCCTCGAAGCTAAACGGCTTGGTGACGAACCCGACGGTGAGGGCGCCGGCCTCGCGCGCCACCTCCGCGACCAACGGGGCCGCTCCCGTACCGGTGCCGCCGCCCATGCCCGCGGTGATGAAGACCATCTCGGCGCCGCGCACGACATCGAGGATCTCGTCTCGACTCTCCTCGGCGGCGCGCTGGCCCCGTTCCGGGTCGCCTCCCACGCCCAGACCCTTCGTCAGCTTCTCACCGATGCGCAGTCGCGACGGCGCTTCGCAGCGGGCCAACGCCTGGGCATCGGTGTTGATGCCAACGAACTCGACGCCAGCCAGCTCCTCACTGATCATCCGGTTGACGGCGTTGCAGCCGCCCCCTCCTACCCCCACTACCTTGATCGGAGGCAATACGTTCCGTTCTGCGCTCATGGCTCTCTCCCTCCTCATTACTCGCCGCTTGGGCGGACCGGCGATTCCGGGCTCGTCATTGGGAACGAAGGCGATGGCTGCCGTCTCCGCTCCCTCTTTCTCTCCCTCTGTTCCGGCCGGCTCGCCGCTGTCAGAGGCGTCGCCGCCAGGCATCCCGGGCAGCACCGGCTGCTTCTTCGGCAGTCCGGGCGTCGCCGCCGGTTCTTCTAGCTCTGGTCGTTCCAAGACGTCACCTCCTACTCAGGCAGCAGCACGCGCGCCCAGCGCGTCACCCGCTGCCAAAGATCGCCGCGCAGCCGGAACGGGCTCTCCCGTTCGCGCCAGACGCCGGCCTCCATCTCACGTACCGCCCACTCCAGCACACCTACGCTGGCCGAGTACGACGGATCGCGCAGGATATCGACCAGCCCTTGGAGATCGCGGGGCATGCCTACCCGCGCCGGCAGGCCGGTCACCTCCTCCGCAAGAGAGGCGATGCCCATCAGGTTCGCCGTGCCTCCGGTCAGCACCAGACCGGCCGAGAGAATGTCGTCCTGGACGGCGCGGCGCACCTCGTGGACGATCATCTCCAGGATCTCCTCGGCGCGCGCCTGAAGGATCTCCGCGATCCGCCGTCGCTGGATCGAGCGGCGCTCCTGCGCGCCGAAGACGTCCAGCTCCACGGTCTCCTCAGCATCGACGGCGCTGGGCAGCACGTGGCCGTACAGCGCCTTCGCGTCCTCCGCCGCCTGGTAGGGGCAGCGCAGGCCGATCACCAAGTCGCGCGTGAGGTGCTCGCCGCCTACAGGCAGCACCGCTGTGTGGTAGACGCTCCCCTCCATGAAGAGCGCGATGTCTGTGGTGCCGCCGCCGATGTCGGCCAGCACAACGCCCTGTCGCTTCTCTTCGCCGTCCAGCACGGCCTCCGCGCTGGCGAGCGACGACAAGATCAGCGTCTCGACCTGGACGCCCGCCTGTTCGACAACGGTTGTCAGGTTCTGCAGCACAGTGCTCAGTCCGGTGACGATGTGGGTCTCCACATCCAGCCGCTGGCCGTACATACCCACGGGGTCCGTGACGTGGTCCTGGCCATCGACGATGTAGTAGCGAGGCACGCTATGGATAATCTCCCGATTCGTCGGGATGCTGACGATACGCGCGCCGTCCACGACACGCGCGACGTCGTCCGGGCTTATCGGGCGCTCGCGGTCCGGAATGGCGATGATGCCACGGTTGTTCACGCACGAGATGTGCGGCCCGGCCACGCCCACGTGCGCGGAGAGGATCTTGGTGCCGCTGGAGCGCTCCGCCTTCTCAAGAGAGGCGCGGACGGACTCCGTCGCATCGCGCAGGTTCTCCACCATGCCGCGGCTGAGGCCATCGGCGGGTGCGATGCCGACGCCCAGGATGCGCAGCGGCTGGTTCGGCAGCGCTTCTCCCACCACGGTACAGACCTTCGTTGTGCCAACATCGATCGAAGCGAAGACACCACCCTTCATCGCCGGGCCTCCTTACTGCCATGCGCCGCACGCGCGGCCCTCACTGCGCCGCCCCCCACCGCAGAGCCACCCGATCGCCGAACCGCAGGTCGACCTGGCGCAGGGTGCGGCCCTCATCCTCGCCGCGCTTGAGCAGCGTGTAGAGGGTGGCGATCTTGAAGTCGTAGCCCTGGTCGTCGCCGAACGTCGCGCGCACGACCGCTCCATCTGCATCGCCCAGCACGGCCAGCAGGCCGCTCTCCTGCGAGAACTCTAGACTGACGACGGCCAGCCCGAGCGTCCGCTCGGCCATCGGCACGAGCCGGCGGGCGACCGCCACCGCGCCCTCGTCGACACGGTCGCCCGGGACGAGAGGAGCGGCGGTGTCTACCTGGACGATGACCGGCGCGCCCTCCGGCGCCAGCCCCTCCAGCACGAACCCTTCGTCGTCGATCACGAAGCGCGCCGTGCCCGCCTGCCAGAGGCCCCACGGCGTCCGTTCGACTACGGTGATCTTCACGCCGTTCGGCCACGTGCGGCCGATCTCGACGTCCTTCACGATGGGCAGGGCGAGCAGCCGCTGTCGAGCGCCGTCGAAGTCCGGGTTGAGGAGGCTCTGGCCCTCAAGACCGGCGACGCCAAGCACGGCCTCGGGCGAGAGTACGCTCGTACCCTCTACCGTCACCTCGTCGATTGACAACAGCGGCGAATTGTAGAACCACCAGCCGCCAACCGAAAGGCCAGCGAAGACGATCACCAACGCGAGCAGCCGGCCCGTGCGACGCGTCAAACACGGCACGCCGACGCGCCGGCGGCGCGTCCGGCCGCCTGCGCCCGGCTGCCAGTGATCGCCCGCTCTCGTCGTGCGCCGTCTAGCCACGTGTTCGCTCCCCATGGCGCTCCAGCGCCAACTCCACCAGCCGCGCGATCAGGTCGCCATAGGCGAGGCCTGCGTGCTGCCAGAGGCGCGGGTACATGCTGGCCGGCGTGAAGCCCGGCAGTGTGTTGATCTCATCGATGTAGAGGCGACCGTCCTCCGCGAGGAAGAAGTCCATCCGGCCCATCCCCGCGCAGTCGATCGCGCGGTAGCCGCGCACGGCAAGCTCCTGAACCCGGCCGGCCGTCTCCTCCGGCAGATCCGCCGGGATGATGAGCTCCGTGTTCGGGTCGAGATACTTCGCCTCGTAGTCGTAGAACTCGCGGGTATAGCGGACCTCCCCCACCGGCGAAGGCTCGGGGTCGTCGTTCCCCAGCACTGCGCACTCCACCTCGCGCGCCTCGACAGCCCGTTCGACCAGCACTTTGCGGTCGTAGCGAAACGCCACGCAGAACGCGTGGCCCAGGTCCTCGCGCGAGCGCACCTTGCTGATGCCGACGCTGCTGCCGCCGTTGGCCGGCTTGACGAACGCCGGGTAGCCGATCTGCGCGTCGATGGCGCTCGCGATCGCCTCAGCGTCCGCCCTGTAGCCGGTCGCCCGCACGACGATATGCTCGACGGTGTCGAGGCCGGCCTGGCGGAAGAGCCGCTTCATCAGCGCCTTGTCCATGCCGATGGCGCTCGCGGCGACGCCCGCCCCGACGTACGGCACGCCGGCCAGCTCGAGCAGCCCCTGCAGCGTCCCGTCCTCGCCGAACGTGCCGTGGATCAGCGGGAACGCGACATCGATCTCT
>JADFNZ010000090.1 GCA_022563135.1 Chloroflexota bacterium
CGTCGCAGGGCGGCATCGGCCCGTTCGAGCTTGTGACGAAGCAGACGTTCATCGCGGCCGGCGTGGCGGGATCGGCGGCGACGGCCTACGCGATCGGCCTGCACGCGCTCGTGCTGCTGCCGGTGATCGCACTCGGTCTCTACTTCCTCGGCACGATGGGCATCTCGCTCGAAGAGATGTTCCAGCGCTCTACGAACGATAAGACCGCGGAGGCGAACGCCGTGCCGCCGGTCGTTACGCAGAAAGGGGCGCCGCGCTGATGAAGGTCGGTATCATCGGCGGCGGCGTCGCCGGCATGGCGGCGGCGTTTCGGCTGGTCAAAGATGGCCATCGCGTGGCGCTGTACGAGGCCAGCCCCTACATGGGCGGCCTCGTGCGCACGTTCGAGGTGGGCGGCGAGCGGCTCGAGTCGTTCTACCACCACATCTTCAGCACGGACACGACCGTCGTCCGCCTGATCGAGGAGCTTGGGCTGGGCGACCGGATCACCTGGCGCGAGTCGCAGGTCGGCTTCTACCACGGCGGCAAGCTCTACGACTTCGTCACGCCGCTCGACCTGCTGCGCTTCACGCCGGTGCCGCTGATCGACCGCGTGCGGATGGGGCTGGCCGCGCTCCAACTGCGGCGCCAGAAAGATTGGCGGCGCTACGAATCGATCACCGCCGCGGACTGGGTGCGGCGCTACATGGGGAAGGGCGCGTACGACGCCGTCTGGGGCCCGCTTCTGCGCGGCAAGTTCGGCGATGCCCACGAGGAGCTCTCCATGGCCTGGCTCTGGAGCAAGATCCACCTGCGCTTCGCGTCACGCAAGGGAGGCCCCGGCCAGCAAGAGCAGCTCGGCTACCTGCTCGGCAGCTTCGGCGTCTACCTGGACGAACTGGAGCGCCGCCTGCGGGAGAGCGACGCCGCCGAGGTGCACACGGGGAGCGCGGTGCAGGAGGTGCTCGTCGAGGATGGCCGCGCGCGGGGCCTGGTGCTGGCCGGCGGCGAACGCGTGGAGTTCGACGCGGTGATCGCCTGTATGCCGGCGCAGGTGTTCGCCAAGCTCGCGCCGCAGCTACCGGACGACTACGCGCAGAAGCTCACCGGAGTTCGCTGGCAGTGGGCGCTCTGCTACATCATGGCGCTCAAGCAGCCGCTTTCCGACATCTACTGGCTGAACATCAGCGACGACGAGATCCCGTTTCTCGCCGCTATCGAGCACACCAACTTCATCGAGCCGGAGCGATACGGCGGCCTCCATATCGTTTACCTCTCCAACTACCTGCGCCCGGACCATCCCTACTTCGGCATGGAGATCGACGAGATCGAACGGGAGTATCTGCCGCACCTGACGAAGATCAACCCGGCCTTCTCGCCGGACTGGATCGTCGATCGCTGGCTGTTCAAAGGCCCGTACGCGCAGCCCATCGTCACGACCGGCTACCGCGAGACGATCCCGGACCACCGGACGCCGATCCCCGGCCTCTATCTGGCGACGATGAGTCAGATCTACCCGCAGGACCGCGGGCAGAACTACAGCATCGCGATGGGTGAGAAGGTGGCCTTGCTGGCGGTAGATGACTTCCAGCGGGATGCGGCCACGCGCGCCACCGCGGGTTAGCCGGCTGGCGCGAGGATAGCCGCGTCGCCCGCTTTCGGGCTCTCGGTGTAGGCGCGCCGCGCGATCAGGTAGAGCGCCGTCACGGTCACGATCGCGAGCGGCGTGAGGACGCCGTAGCTGAGCCATGACAGCTGGCTGTCGGTCAGACCCTCGAATGAGAAGATGACGCGCGTCCCGGCGAGCACCGCAAGCCCGTTCCAGAGCCCATGAAGCAGGACCGCCGCCACGTAGAGCCGGAGCGGCAGGAAAAAGCGGCGCTGCGCCCGGCCGAAGTAGAGCGCCAATCCCAACATGCCGGTGTTGAGCGCGTGCATCGATGTGGCGCCGCCCCGAATCAGCATGAACGTCCACCAGGCCGTCTCGCTCTCGTCCGCCAGGCTGCCGATGCCGTAGAGCGAGGCTTCGGTCACGCCGAAGCCCGCGCCGACAGCGACACCCAGCGCGAGCGCGGCGGCGCGCGTGGGGTGGCGAGGGAGGATCAGCGCTACGCCCAGCGCCTTCAGCCCTTCCTCCATGATCGGCGCAACGATCACCACTACCATGATAAGCAGCGCCGCCTCCTGTGCCCGGGAGAGGTAGGCGTCAGCGTTCGCTAACACGTCCCCAAGCTCGGTTCCGCTGCCTACCGTCTCGAAGGCGCCGCTGGACGCCAGGAGCGCCATCCCGAGCGCGCCTGCGATCAGCCCGTCCACCTGGCCGGCTACCATCGTCACGACGGCGATGCCTACGGCGAAGGCGAGCCAGAGCTGGCGGTTGCTCAGGCCAGCGATCGGTTCTGAGAGCCGGATGCCACCTCGCGACACAAGCGCGACGAGGAACGCCGCGGGGAGCAGCGCGGCGGCGGCGTGCGCGGGCGACATCAGCCAGATCACAGGATCCTCCACTGCGACAACGATGGCTCCGAGCGCGAGGGTGATGCCGAAGAGCGCGATCAGCGCCCAAGCTGGAAGGAAACGGAACGAGCCGCTGCCGAACCGGCCGTTGATCGTGAAGCCGTGGAGGGCGAGAGCGGCGCCCGGAAGGAGGAAGAAGGGGATCGCCGCGCCGATGGCGGCCGCGTCGATGAGATCCGGGTGGTACGTTTCGCCGGCGCTGGCTGCGGGTATGCTAGCCACCGCAGAGCCGCCGAGGAGGAGCAGGCTGCCGTAGACGATGGCGGTCCATTTCGCGACCTCCGGCCATCGCGCCCGCGATTCTGGATTGCGCAGCCAGCGGAGGAGCATCACCGTCGTGGCTGCCGCGCCTAGGAGGATAAGGGAGATACCGGCGGCCGGCAGTCCTTTACTGGCTCGTGCGGGGTCGATGTCGAAGTCGTTTGCCTGCGAGAACGGGATCGCCAGGATCAGAAGCTGGAAGCCGCCGAAGAGGAGAACCAACCCGGCGACGATGACGGCGAACTGGAACAGAGATCGGTAGGTGACCCAGATCAGGCCGAGGCCGATGGCCGTAACCACGCCCCCGCCGATGCCAAGCGCGACCCCGGCTCCGGTGGAGCTCTCGACTGACAGGACGCTGGGGGCAGCCAAGACGATCATGGCGATGCCGCCGAACGCCATTCCCAGGCCGAACAGGAAGAACAAGACGCGGAGTAACGTGACGAACCACGCGCCACTACCAGCGCCGGATCTGGCGATACGGCGGGGTGGCGCTTGGATCGGCGGCACGTAGGCCGGCGCTAGTGCGGCGGGCTGTGGCCCCACGGCGAGCCGCCCGCTCGCGGGCGGCGGCGGTGGCAGCGCTGCGCGCGGCTCGCTGCGTCCGTGGCCGAGAGGGCGTGGGCTGTGCGCGCCCGCGCTCGTCGCCGGGGCGTCCGCGATGCTGGGCGCAGCGATCAGCGTCTCGCCACGGCTGCCCTCGATGCGGAGCGCGCAGGATTTGGCCACATACGCGGACTGGCCTCCGCAGGCGACGCGATAGTAGCTCCGGTCGTAGTCGCGAAGCAGCGGCAGCTCACTGCCGGCGTGCAGGCGCAGCAGGATTGCGGCCCCAGGATACGGGAACCGCTGGGCGTCACAGTCGCGAACGATGCGGATCAGCTCCGCCATCTCTCCCCTCGGCTTCTCGTTTGCTGCCACACTATAGCAATCGAAACGCTGCATCGCTTCTTGAACCGCGTCCTTCGGGCCCGTATAGTGACTAATAGCACGAGCAGGCGAACGTTTGGAGATCTGTGCTCGAAACAGAAGCGACGCTCGAGATCCAGCAGCTCATCGCGGAGTTCAAGCCGCGCAACGCCGACCTGATCGCGGCGCTGCACAAGGTCCAGCACCGCTACGGCTACGTCCCGCGCGAGGCGATACCCGTGGTCGCGCGCCAGCTCGGTCTGGGCGAGGCGCACGTCTACGGCGCGGTCACCTTCTACGCGGAGCTGCGCACGATCCCGCCGCCGGAGACGCGCATCGACTGGTGCAGCGGGCCGGCCTGCCGGCTCAAGGGCGGCGAGCGGGTGCGTCTGGCGCTGGAGACGGTGCTGGGCATCGGCATGGAGGAGAATACCGAGGGCGACAAGCTGGGCCTGCACCTGGCGCAGTGCAACGGCACCTGCGAGTACGCGCCCCAGATCTGGGTCGATGGCAAGGTCGTCGGCCCGCTCACCGTCACGGAGACGATCCGGCGCGCGCGGGAGCTGAAGGGTCGCGGGTCATGATTAGCTACGCGGGCCGGGCTACAGCCCGACAGAGACAGACTGATGCCTGTCCCACGAAAGCTGGTAGGCAGTGCTGAAGGCCTACGAGGAGCTGCGCGACCAGGCGCTCGCCGCCTGGCAGGCGGTCGAGCAGCCGGCGCGGCCGCTCGTGCGCGTCTCGATCGCTACCTGTAGCCTGGCGGCGGAGGCGGACCAGACGCTCGAAGCGCTGCGCCGTCTGGTCGCCGAGCGAGGCCTGGCGGTCGATGTCGGCGTGATCGGCGATACCGGCCTCTGCTGGCAGGAGCCGGTCGTGGAGCTGCGCAGGCCCGATGGCAGCGTCGTGCTCTACGGCAAGGTCACGCCGGACCAGGTCGAGAAGTTCGTCGACGAGGCGCTCGCGGCGGATGGCATCGCCCGCGACCTCGCCTTCGCCGTCGCCGCGGGCCCGCCGGTCGATGGCGTGCCGGCGCTTGCGGAGATCGACTTCTGGTCGATCCAGGAGCGGCGGATGATCGCCCGCTGCGGCGTGATCGATCCGGAGAACCTCGACCACTACCTCGCGACGGGCGGCTACGAGGGCGCCGCACGCGCGCTGGAGCAGACCCCGGAAGAGGTGATCGAGGTGGTCTCCGGTTCGGAGCTGCGCGGCCGCAGCGGGTCGAACTTCCCGACGGGCCGGAAGTGGGACTTCCTGCGCACGAAGGACCGCGCCCCCAAGTACCTCATCTGCAACGCGGATGAGGGCGACCCCGGCGCCTTCGTCAATCGCATTCTGATGGAGAGCGACCCGCACTCGGTGATCGATGGGATGATCATCGCCGCTCACGCGACCGGCGCGGAACTCTGCTACGTCTACATTCGCGACGAGTACCCGCTCTGCATCGAACGGATGGAACGCGCCGCGCAGCAGGCGCGCGAACGCGGGCTCTTGGGCGCGGACGTGCTCGGCAGCGGCATGGCGTTCGATGTCGAGGTCTGGCGCGGGGCCGGGTCGTACGTCTGCGGCGAGGAGTCCGGCCTGCTCGCGTCGCTCGACGACGAGCGGGGCATGCCGCGCATCAGGCCGCCCTTCCCGGCCGACTCCGGCGTCTTCGCCCAGCCGACGAACGTGAACAACGTGGAGACGTACACCTCCGTCGCGCTTCTCCTGCGGAGTGGCCTCGAAGCGTACAACTCGGTCGGCATCGAGGGCTACCGAGGCACGAAGATCTTCAGCGTCTCCGGTCACGTCGACTACGTGGGCGTGCTGGAGCTGCCGTTCGGCTTTCCGCTGCGCGACCTCTACCATGCCGCCGACCCAGCGCCGTGGCAGGAGCGGCGCACGCTGAAGGCCGTGCAAGCGGGCGGGCCGCTCACCGGCATCCTGCCGGCGCACATCGCGCTCAAGCTGCCGCTGGAGCCGGAGGCGTTCCGCGAGCACGGCGTGTTGATGGGCGGGGGCGGCATCGTCTTCATCGATAGCTCCGCCTGCATCGTCGACCTCAACATCATGTTCTCGTGGTTTCTGGAGGACGAGTCGTGCGGCCGCTGCACCACCTGCCATGGCGGCACCCAGCGCATGACGGAGATCTTCCGCCGGATCGCGCGCGGCGAGGGCGGCGAGAACGAGTACGGCAAGATGGACATCCTGGGCCAGGCGCTTCAGTACTCGAACTGCGTCCACGGCTCGGCGGCGCCCACGATCATGCTCAAGAGTGCGGAGCTCTTCCGCGAGGAGATCGACGAGCATATCGTCAACCAGCGCTGCCCGGCGCAGATCTGCCGCGACCTGATCCGCTACGAGATCGAGGGCGACGACCCGGCGCTGCCGGAGGCGGCCGCCGTCTGTCCCACGGAGGCGATCGCGCAGGAGGACGAAACTTGGCGCATCGACCAGGCGCGCTGCATCAAGTGCGACGCCTGCCGCGAGCTGGCGCCGGACGCGGTGCGCGTGGTCGACGCTGTCGCGTCCGAGTAGCATCCAGCACTTGACAGAAGGTATACAATAGCTCTGCGGCGTGGATCATTATTCAGCGCAGGAGGTGCTACATGCTGTTCGTTTCTATTCTTACCGGTAAGCCGGATCTCCCCCCTGAGGCAGCCCAGCAGGGCATGGCGCGACGCCTGGAGTGGAAACCACCGGAGGGGGTGAAGATTCTCGGCGAGTACTGGCTCCAAGAGGCCCCAGCCCGTGTGGTCGTGATCAGCGAGGCCCAGAGCGCGGCCCCGCTCTTCCTGATCAACCAGCAGTGGGCGGACCTGT
>JADFNZ010000091.1 GCA_022563135.1 Chloroflexota bacterium
GGAGCCAGTTAGTGGAGGACGAGCGCGGGCTGGTGGCGGCGGGGATCCATAGCCGCCGTCGCGCCGCGGACGAGCTGGGCGTGGACGATCCGGACGCGGAGTTCGGCCGCTGGCTGGAGGAGCAGTCGCTGATCAGCCCTGAGGGCGGCGTGCGCGCGAACGGCCGCGCCGCGGTGGGGCGCGAGGGGTAGGGGGGAGCGAGCCTGCGGACTCCAGGCCGGCGTCGTCGAAGAGGATAGATCCATTCACGAGAGAAGGCGCTGGACTAGGAGTCTGATGGTTCGCCTTGCCCAGATCGTCCTCGCTGTTGTCTTTGCTGTTGTTCTTTTTCTTGAAGCGCCGGACCTTTCACGACATTGAATGGTACGCGGCGTAGCACCTCGCCATTCACTACGCCGACGAGTACATACGTGCCAGCATCTGAGAACTGAAGTGGTAAGTTTGCTGCGATTTGAGTACGCTGCGTCAGGCCAGCGGGAAGACCGGCAGGACGTCCTACCTCGAACTGCCCGCCGATCTTGGCGACTTCCTTGCCATCGGCGTCTTCGACTCGTATTTCAGCCGTATGCCGACGGTTGGTGGCATCCCAAGGTACGGCGAAGGACACGGTGATTCCGCACATTTGCTGGACTGGAAATCCCGAGTTTACGGTTAGTACGTCCCATCCACCGCCCTGCACATATAACTTATTCCCCACCACGGTCGCATAATCAGCAAGCATCAGCCAGTCGATTTCGATTGACACGTCATGACTCCTACGCTATGCTACATACACTACACTGTAGTGTATTTGATGGGAAGAAAGCTTGTCAAGTTCCGCGCCAAAAATCTACGACTTTAGTTTTGACGATGCTAATATAGAAGAAATGGCGCGACACGGTATCGCTCTCCGTCAAGCGCTGCAAGTTCTAAGTAACAGACCACTGAAGAGGAGAAACCGGCGCAATAGGCGTGGAGAATACCTGCTGATTGGGCGTGATGATGGTGGGATGTGTATTACAATCCCGGTAGAATCGACAGACGACGACGAGGTATGGAGGCCTTTGACTGCATGGCCGAGTAAAGATCATGAAGAGGCATTACTCGGCTAAGGAGGCACAGATGAGGACTAGACCTAACGAAGAAGAGCTGCAAGACCCTGCGAATTGGGAAGGTGCTGAGGACGTTGAGCCGACACCGCGCAAGGCTCGTGCGGTTGTTTCCGTCAGTATCGGCGCTGAGGACCTCGCTCGAATCGCTGAAGTGGCCGAACGCCTCAATATGAAATTGTCGGAATTCATACGTACGGCAGCGCTTGAGAAGGTAGAAGGCTCTGTTGCGGCTGCTCCTACCGTCTCATTAAGCCAAACCTCGGCACTAGCTCTTCTTCTCGATCAACTTGCGCCAATTTCTGATGTTGGCTGGCCGATTGAAATGGATGATGATAACCCGATTCTGGCCGTAACGGCATAGAGCGAGAGGAACTTCTGTGTATAGCCCTAACCGCCCCTCGCGGCCCCGTTGCCGCCTCGCGCGCGAACGGCCGCGCCGCGGTGGGGCGTGAGGGGTAGGGGGTGGAGGCTTAGGCTGCCATCGTCTTTTCGTCCAGTATTCGTACTTCCTTCCTAGCGCGGCTCGCTCCTGACTCCCCTGCACGGTCGCTGTTACATCCGCGGCGCGCCGGGCGTTGTCTTGTGGTAGGCAAGTTTCGTGCAATGAACGGAGATGTGAACGATGGGAACCCCGCAAGAGATCGACAGGATCGAACGTATCGTCCGGCAGGAGAAGCGCCGGCTGCGCGACCGCATCGCCTCACAGCGCGCCGCGGATGGGGGCGGCCCAGGTGTGCGCCTCGCCGAGCTGTTTTCCACGGCGTTCGGCCAGCCGTCCGCCGACGCCGATGCCCGCAAGTCGTAGGCCCGTCTGAACGTCCGGAGGCTGTCCCATGCGAACTCCCCGCCGCTTGTTTGACCGTCGACGCCCCGACTACTACGGCGTACTCGGCGTGGCCGAAGATGCCCATCTGCACGAGATCGAGAGCGCGTACTGGCGGCGGGCGTGCGACAGGTCTGACCGCGACGGTCTACCGCTACTGAATACGGCGTATGAGGTGCTCGCCCATCAGGAGCACCGAGGCGTCTACGACGCGAAGCGCATGGACGCCCGCAGCGCGCGGGCCGGCTTACCGGAGCGGAGGGGCGGCGGCAGAGTCGCGGCGCCCGAGCCAATGCTCTGGCCCATCGCTTCCGGGCTGGCGGCCCCCCAGGCGGTCGCTCGACCTATGGCCGCGCTGGAGACCGCACGTAAGCACCTTCGCGTGGCGGCCGTCTTCAGCCTGGGCGCGCGGCCGTAGCGACGATCCTGCGCGCTCCGTCCCCGACTTCGGCTGTTCCCTGATTGACGATCTGTCGCCCCAGTGCTACCGTGCAAGAGCCTACCCCGCAGGCTGTGGTACGCCTATGTCGTTAGCTACAGGATCCACCGACTTCGCTCTCGCTGCTCAACGCCCCGCGCTGCGAGGCGTGCTTCACCTCGGCACGGCGTTCGCGGCGACGGCCGGGCTTGTCTGGCTGGTGTTGCTCGCGGACTCTGCGAAATCGTACGTGGGCGCGGCCGTCTTCGGTACCAGCCTGATCCTGCTCTACTGGACGAGCGCGGGCTACCATCGCATCACCTGGTCCCCCACCTGGCGCCGGGTGATCAAGCGCGTCGACCACTCGATGATCTTCGTGCTGATCGGCGGCACGTACACGCCGTTCGCGCTCCAAGTGAGCCTGGCCTGGTGGTTGCCGATCCTCTCGTTAGTCTGGGCCCTTGCCGGGATCGGGGTGGTGCTAAAGGTGCTCCAGCCGGACGCGTCACGGTGGCTTAGCATCGGCCTCTACCTCTCGCTCGGCTGGGTCGGGGTCGGTGCGTCGTCCGAGGTGCTCGGCGCGTTCGCAGCGACGCCGGTCGTACTTCTCATCCTGGGCGGCGTGTTCTACAGTCTGGGCAGCGTCCTTTACGCGATTCGGCGGCCGGTCCTCTGGCCGCGCGTCTTCGGCTATCACGAAGTCTTCCATTCCCTCGTGGTCGCGGGCAGCGCGCTCCACTTCGCGGCCATCGCGATCTACGTCCTCCCGAGCTGACAAAGCTTCCAGACCGACGCGTCCTTCCTTCGGTGACATCTGTCTGTTGACGGAGAAGAACTATTGTTCTACCTTCAGCCCATCGGTGAGGTGTTTCGACTGGAGGTGGAAGATGAACGACGATGAGCTAACGGCGGTGCAGGAGGAGTTGATGGCGGCGCAGTCGGAATTGGAGCAGCTTCGCTCGGAGACGGCCGACGGTGAGGCGCGAGCGGCCCATCTGGATGAACAGCTTACCCAGGCCCGCGACGAACTGGCGCAAGAGCGGGACGTGACAGAGGAGCGCGGCAAGGAGCTGGCGGGGCTTCGGGAGCGGGCGGAGTCGTTGCAGGAGCAGGTGCGAAGCTCGGCGCAGCGCTATCGGGAGGTAGCGCTGCGGGCGATGCCGGAGCTGCCGGAGGAGCTGGTGGCCGGCGAGACGGTGGAAGAGGTGGACGCCTCGGTGGAGCGGGCGCGGGAGACGGTCTCCAAGGTTCGGGGCCATCTCGAATCACAGGCGCAGGCTGGCCGCGTGCCGGTGGGTGCGCCGCCGCGCTCCGAGCCGGACCTCTCCGCGCTGACCGCGGAGGAGAAGATCCGCATCGGCCTGCGGCAGCAGAGCAGCGAATAACCGCGCCGGCGGATTCGCGCGGCGCCCGGTGACAGAGCGTCGTTTGCGCTTTCGGGCGCGTGGCGTAACCTGACCATCGTCATTGTGGTGGTAGGTTCACAAAGGAGGCGGCAAAGATGGCACTGACACTGACCGAGGCGGCGAAGCTCTCGAATGACGTCCTGCAGGTGGGCGTGATCGAGACCGTGGTGAAGGAGAGCGCCGTGCTGCAGGTGCTCCCGTTCATTGAGGTGGTGGGCAATGGACTCACCTACAACCGCGAGAACGTGGCGGCGAGCGCCTCTTTCTTCAACGTGGGCGACACGTGGACGGAGGACACGCCGACGTTCACGCAGCAGACGGCCACGCTCAAGATCCTGGGTGGGGACGCGGACATCGATAACTTCCTGCTCGCCACGCGGAGCAACATCCAGGACCTGGAAGCGGCGGTGATCCAGCTCAAGGCGAAGGCGGTGCAGCAGAAGTTCGATGACACGTTCATCAATGGCGACACCGTCGCGGACGCGAAGTCGTTCGACGGCATCGACAAGCTCACCACATCCGGCCAGACGGTGAGCATGGGCACGAACGGCGGCACGCTGACGCTCACCAAGCTGGACGAGCTGGTGGACCTGGTCAAGCCGGGCCGGCCGGACCTGCTCCTCATGAGCAAGCGCAGCCGCCGGACGATGAACGAACTCGCCCGCTCCGGCAACTTCGTGCAGACGGACCGCAACGAGTTCGGCCAGATGGTGCAGTTCTACGACGGCATCCCGATCGGCATCTCGGAGCACATCTCGGACGCCCAGACGGTGGGGACGAGCACGGACACCTCCACGGTCTACGCCGTGCAGTTCGGCGAGGGCGGGCTGGCAGGGCTCACCTCGCCCGGCGGGCTGCAGGTGGAGCGGGTGGGGAGCCTGGCGACGCAGGACGCCACACGCACGCGCGTCAAGTGGTACGTGTCGCTGGCGCTCTTCAACGCGCTGAAGTCGGCGAAGCTGACCGGCGTGCGGCCGTAGGCCCGGGAACCCTAGGCAGCTCGGCAGAGGCCCCGGAAACGGGGCCTCTGCTGCGTCCTCGCCGGTGCCAGCGGCGCGTTGGAGCTGGGCGGCGCTGGGCGTAGGGTAGGAGTGGCAGGGTTGGATTGGAGGCGGCCGCAGTGTTCATCCGGCGGTATGCGGAGAGCGATCGAAAGCAGGCGGTGGGCCTGCTGGGGGACGCCCGCGCGATCGATTCTCCCAACCACCGGCTACACGTGATCGAGGAGCTGGACGCGGGCGGTAGGCCCTCCGGCCGGCTCACGGGCGTGGCGCTCTGGATCCGCCCCGACGCAGGCGATGAAGCGTACCTCGGGTCCGTCATCGTCGCGTCGGAGATCACCGCCACAATGGCTCGCTGGTCCACGCTCTGCCAGCTGCTACTGGCCTGCGCCAGAGACGCCATCCAGGAAGGGTTCACACGCGCTTACTTCACCATCCTCGACGCCCATCTCCTAGCCCGAGGCCGCCGCGACTTCACCATCGAACCACAGCCATCGGGCTGGGCGCCGAACACGAGAAGGGCCGTCCAGTGGGATGTACACGTGGACCTGCAGGATGCGATAGCCCAACTTGAGCGGCGGCTAGGGAGCTAGCGATGCCGACGCTCGTCCTACAGCCGACGATCGACTCTTTCGTGTCCCAGGTGCAGGCCAGCACGAACTTCGGCCTCCGCGACATGATCGTCCACGGCCTGGTCTACAGCGGCGGCACAAAGCTCCAGTGGCGTCGCGGCATCGTCAATTTCGATGTTGCGGCGCTCTCCGGCGCCATCATCACGAGCGCGAAGCTGGTCCGTGAGGTCCTCAGCGTGAGCGGCGCGGGCGGCGTCGGGGCCCGCCTCTCGCGCTGCACGCGGCCTGGGGAATGGACGGAGAGCGGCGTCACGTGGAACACGTACGACGGCGTGAACCCCTGGACAGTCGGTGGCGGCGACATTGACGACGCCACGCCGGGCAAGATCGATTACAGCGAACCCTCAGCGACGGGCGCCCACGAGATCGCCGGGCTGGAGGTCTATATCGCGGACGCGCTGGCGAACCGCGGCGGGATCGTCTCGATCATGACGCGGCTCCAGAACGAGACGCCGGGCGTCACGCAGGAGCTCAACTGGTGGTCGCGCGAGGGAGCGAACCCCTGGCGGCTGGTCGTCGACAACGAGCGGCCGGCACCGGGGCGGAGGAGCGCGCGTCCTGACAGGGCTGTGCAGACGTCCGGTGTGCGGCCGTCTGCGGCCGGCCGCCCGGCAGCGGCTGGCCGCCCGGCGCGACCGTTTGGAGCATTGCAAGGGAGGGAATCGCGATGAGTAACCTGGCTACGCTACGAGGGGTGGTCCGCACCGACCTGCACGACGAGGATCCGACGAGCGAGCGGTGGACGGACGCGGAGCTGGATCGGCACATCAAGCGCGCGCTGCTGGAGTACTCGCAGGTGAGGCCGCTGGAGCAGAAGGCCGTATTGCAGACCGCGGCCGGCTCGCGCGACCTCGACGTGAGCGGGCTCGCACCGCGCGTTCGCATCGTCGCGGCGGAGTTCCCCACAGGCGAGTACCCGCCCGCCTACGTGCCGTTCGTCCTGTGGGGCGATACGCTGACGCTGGACCTCACGGCAGCGCCGAGCGGCTCGCAGAACGTACAGATCTACTGGCACAAGACGCAGGCGATCAACGGCACGGCC
>JADFNZ010000092.1 GCA_022563135.1 Chloroflexota bacterium
TCGATAGGGTCCGCTGGCAACTAGCGTGTGCTCTTCTTTGGTCACCAGTGCCAGGGACCAGTTCTTCCCCAGCTCGTGATGAGTCCAGGCGAACAGCGGTAGACTGGCGGCGCCCAGCCCAACGCCAACCCAGCGCGACCATACCGGCACTGGCAGGGTAGCCCACTTCATCCGCTGTGGCGCAAAGACGTGTACCAGCCCCGCGCTTGTCCCCAGCACGCTGATAGACGCTAGCAGAGGCAATGTGAGCCGCTCTTCCCGGGTTCTTGAGACCGTTTGATCTGACTCGCTACCCCGTCGCATGTAGTACGAGCGGATAAGGACGACCAGTAGATATAGCGCGCTTAAGATAACCCTAAAGCCTACATCGCTCTCAGGCTCCCCAGTCCCGGTCTTGAACTGCTTCATGGTGCCCCAGCTACCTGTGCAAAGCGCTGCTGAGCGTCACTTGTTCGCCAGCTCGTAGAGCTCCAGCAGCTCGCCGATCACCTGCTGCTCGCGGCCGTCCCGGACGCCGGTGACGACGCAGGTGTGCAGATGGCCGTCCAGCAGAAGCGCCTCCATCTTCTCGATCGCGCGGCGGACGGCATAGGTCTGCTTGAGCACGTCCACGCAGTACTTGTCCTCATCGATCATGCGGCGGATGCCCGCCAGATGGCCCTCGATGTAGCTGAGGCGCTTGAGCGCCTGTTCGCGCGTCGTCTGCTGCATGGCCCGTCTCCTTACCCATACCCCCTGGGTGGGGGTCTGCCTCAGCATAGATGACAGGCGGCGTCGCGTCAAGGGCGAATCTGCGCTCGCTGTGCCGCCGCTCACGCGAGCTCCGGCACAGTTGGCCGATACTGACGTAGAGGCGCGGCGCGACAGGAACGTCTGCACCGCCCGGCCTCAGGATGAACAGATGTGGTTCCGACGCAACGGCCATGCCGAACAACCCGCTCTGGTGCTAAGCGGCGGCGGCGCCATGGGCGCGCTCCAGGTAGGCATCCTCCGCGTCCTGGCTCGGCGAGGCTTCCGGCCGTCACACATCGTCGGTACCAGCGTCGGCGCGCTGAACGGGGCGTTCTTCGCCTTCTACCCGGACGAGGCTGGGGTCGAACAGCTGGCCGATATCTGGCGCGAACTGGAGAACGAACGCTTTATTCACTTTAGCGCCGTCCGGATGGCCTACCGGCTGGCCGCACGCCGGCGTTATCTATTCAGCAACGATCTCCTCCAGCGGCTCGTCGCGGAGCACGCCGTGGTGGATGACTTCAGCGCCACGGAGATACCGCTCTCCGTCACCGCGACCGATCTCACCGCCGGGCGCAAGCACGTCTTCCGCCGCGGCTCGGTATCGCAGGCAGTACTCGCGTCGACCGCGCTCCCTGGCGTGTTCAGCCCGATCGAGATCGACGGCCACTCATACGTCGACGGCGGCGTGCTCGCGAACCTGGACCTGGAGACAGCGGTCGACGCCGGCGCCAGAGAGATCCTGGCGATCGATCTCTCCCACTCCTTCGATCAGCCCAACCCCGTCAACGTCCTGGGCGTCATCACACGCACCGTCGATATCGTCATGCGCGACCGCGTCGCGCGCGACATGGCGCAGCTTAGCGAGCGAGCGCGGATCGCGCTTATCCAGCCGCAGATCCCGGAAGGGCCCGGCCTTGGCGAGCTCCGCGAGATCTCCCGACTCATCGAGCGTGGCGAACAGTTCGGTGAGGAGATGGTCGGCCAGTGCTTCGACGACAAGGGGCGGTTGAGCCCGGGCGTCATCTCCGCGCCGATGGCGCTGTCGGCGTAGGCTAGACCGTGACCGGCAGGTCGATCTGGTGGCGGCGCACCTCCGCCATGATCCGCTCGCCCGTGGCTTCGTCCGGCTCGCAGAGCGGGAGCCGCAGGCCACCCACAGGGAAGCCTAGGTGGGCCAGTGCATGCTTCAGGGGGATCGGGTTGGTGACGAAGAAGAGCGCGTGGATCAGCGGCAGCAAGCGCCGGTGCGCCCGCGACGCCTCCTCCGTTCGCCCGGCGACGGCGTCCTCGATCATCGCCGCGAGCTTCCTGCCGATGAGGTGCGAGGCGACACTGATCACGCCGTAGCCACCGACGGCTAGGATCAGCAATGTGTCCTCGTCCGCGCCACTCCAGACGCGAAAGCCGTCCGCCGACTCCTCGATGATGCGGGCGATCTGCGCCAGATCGCCGCTCGCCTCCTTCACGCCGGTGATGTTCCCCACCTGCGAGAGGCGGATCGCCGTCTCCGCGGTCATGTTGACGCTAGTGCGGCCCGGCAGGTTATAGAGGACGCACGGCAGCGTCGTCGCGGAGGCGATCGCCTCGAAGTGGCGAACCATCCCCTCCTGCGTCGGCTTGTTGTAGTAGGGCACCACGGCGAGAACGCCGTCCACGCCCGTTCGCTCCGCCTGCCGGGTCAGCTCCACGCTGTGGGCTGTGTCGTTGCTGCCGGTGTTGCCAATGACGGCGGCGCGGTCGCCCACAGCGGCCTTTACCTCCGTGAAGAGGCGCAACTTCTCCTCGTCCGTGAGCGTGGACGCCTCGCCGGTCGTGCCAGCGACGACGAGCCCGTCGCTCCCCGAATCGATGAGCGCGAGGGCGAGCCGCTTCGCGCCGTCGTAGTCGACGGCGCCGTCAGCGGCGAAAGGCGTCACCATCGCGGTAATCAGACGGCCGAAGTCAGGCATAGCGTCGGTTTCCCACCAGCGGTTCTCGGGTGTGAGACGAGTATAGCAGAGCGGTCAAAACGGAGCCCCTAGACCAGGTCGCGCGCGACGAGCTCCTCCGCGATCTGGAGGGCGTTCAGCGCCGCGCCCTTGCGCAGGTTGTCGGATACGAGCCAGAGGGCGATGCCCTTCTCGTGCGAGGCGTCCTTGCGGATGCGCCCAACGAACACCTCGTCGCGACCGGCCGCGGTAAGCGGCTGCGGGTAGAGGCTGATCGACGGGTCGTCCTGGACGACGACGCCCGGCGCCTGACGCAGGATGTCCGCCGCCTCCTCGGGCTCCATGTTGCGGCTGAACTGGACGTGCACGGCCTCGCTGTGGCTCACCTGCACGGGCACGCGAACGCAGGTGGCCGAAAGGGGCAGCTCCGGCTCGTGCATGATCTTGCGCGTCTCCGCCATCATCTTCCACTCCTCGCTCGTATAGCCGTCATCCTTGAACGAGCCGATCTCCGGCAGCAGATTGTCCGCGATCTGGTGCGGGTAGACGTGAGGCGCTGCCGGCTGATTTTCGAGCACCTGGCGGTTCTGCCGCACCAGCTCCTCCACCGCCGCCCGTCCCGTGCCGGAGACCGATTGGTAGGTGGCCACCACCACGCGCTCGATCGGATTCACCTGATGGAGCGGCCAGAGCGCCATCACGAGCGGCGTCGTCGAGCAGTTCGGGATGGCGAGGATCCCCTCGTGCTGCACCACATCGCCCGCATTGACCTCCGGCACCACCAGCGGCACGTTCGGCTCCATTCGCCACACGCCGCTGTCGTCGATAGCGATGCCGCCCGCCTTGGCCACGGCGGCGCCGAACGTCCGCGAGGCGTCGTCCGTGGCGGAGATGAACACCAGCTCCGCCTCCGTGACGGCGCGGACGGTCGCCTCCTCCACCTCGATCTCCCGCTCGCAGAACGGGATGCGCCGGCCCGCGGAGCGCCTGGTCGCGAACAACCGCAACCGGCGCAGCGGAAAGTGCCGCGCGGCCAGGATGCGCAGAAACTCCTGTCCCACCACTCCCGTCGCGCCGACGACGGCGACGTGGTACAGCTTTCCGTTGGTACTCTCTGCCAAGCCAGACCTCTTTCAGAGATACGCTACCCCCCATAGACGGGGGGTTACCTCATCATAGAGAAACCCATTCGCTCGCACAACGCTACGTTGCCTCCAGGAGATGCCCTCGGCCCTGCGGCTTCCGGGCGAACATTAGAACTGTCTGGTACACTAGGCGGTTCGCCTAGCTTTCGCTACCAAAGGTAACGGACATGCTAACTGAGAACTTCTTCGACTCGGACGGCGTCAGCCTCCATTTCATCGATTGGGGCGGGAGCGGCAGGCCGCTAGTGCTACTCGCCGGCCTCGGCGGCACTGCTCAGCTATTTCGAGGACTCGCGCCTCGACTCGCGGAGCGGTTCAGGGTCGTGGCCCTAACGCGACGCGGCCACGGGCGATCAGATCGCCCCGAAGCCGGTTACGATCTCGATACGATGGTCGACGACATACACCGGTTTCTGGACACCATGGAGTTCCCGCGCGCCATTCTTGTTGGCCACTCGTGGGCTGGAATCGAGATACCACGCTTCGCGACAAGGTACCCAGACAGGGTGGAGGCGGTGATATACCTTGATGCCCTGCATCAACTCCTGGAACCACAGCCGGATCCTGCGGCAAACCCAGTCTGGGCTGTCCTGGAGACGCGGCCAAAGCCGGAGGATCTCGTCTCATCCGAGGCCTACCTCGCCTACTACAAGCGTTCCCGCCCTGACCTCACCAGCATCTGGTGTAAGGCCATCGAAGCCGACCGCCTGGAGGACATGACCATCGAGGACGGCCGTCCAGTGGACGACCGCCACGGCTACGAAGTGTCAACCAAGATGCTCGCCGGCCTCGGTCCTCACCGCGAGCCGGCCTATGGCGACGTCAAAGCTCCCACGCTAGCGTTCATCCGCGCCGGGATCACAAATCCGCTCGTACCGCCCGGCGCCTCAGAAGAGTTGGAGCGCGCTGCCAACACTTACTACGTGGAGAACTCCCTGCCTCGGATCAGGCGGCAAACAAAACTCTTCCGCAAAGCCGCACCGGACGCCCGCGTCATCGAGCTCGATACCTCCAACCACACGATCTTCATCGCCAAAGAAGACGAGACAGTCGCGGCGATCTTCGAGTTCCTGCTGAGTTAGCCGCCTGCTCGAACAGCCTGCTCGCCACACGCGCCCACTAGACGAGCCACTCCAACGGATGCTATTCTGGCTGCCGCCGCACCCGCGACAACCGCACCGCCAGCAAGGAGGAGCCGGACGATGGCCGACGAGTTCGAGAAGATCACCTACGAGAAGGACGGACGCATCGCGATCATCACGATGAACCGCCCCGACAAGCACAACGCGATCGACCCGCAGACCAGCTACGAGCTGCACGCCGCGTTCTGCGACTTCCGCGACGACGACGAGCTCTGGACGGCGATCCTCACCGGCGCCGGCGAGAAGTCGTTCTCCACCGGCAACGACCTCGTCGCCATGGCGCAGATGATGGCCGGCGGCGGCGAGGAGATGCGCAAGTACGCCGGCGCGCCCTTCGGCGGGATCACGCGCAAGTTCGAGTGCTGGAAGCCGATCATCGCGGCGATCAACGGCTACTGCCTCGCCGGCGGCATGGAGATCGCCGCCTCGTGCGACATCCGCGTCGCCGCCGAGCACGCGACGTTCGGCGTGCCGGAGGTGACGCGCGGCATCATCCCGGGCGCCAGCGGCACGCAGCGCCTGCCGCGCATGCTCCCGAAGGGCATCGCGCTGGAGATGCTGATGACCGGCGCCCGCTTCGACGCCGAATGGGCGCTGCGCCACGGCCTCGTCAACTACGTCGTGCCGGCCGAGCAGGTGATGCCCAAGGCGCGCGAGCTGGCGGAGACGATCTGCGCGGTGGAAATGACAACCTGAATGTCACTATCCATCTTGTCGATGGTACAAAGCAGACATTCTTAAACGTCAACAACGGCAGACGCTGGAAAGACAACACAACGCGGGTTGTGATCCTCAATTTGCGCCGTCCGGTGGCGCGTCGCGCGGTCACTTACGTCACGTTCAAGACGACTTTTCGCGGCGGGCTTTCCGGCGACAACTGGAACATGAACTGGGTGCGGATTTGGAGCCACGTTCCCGCACCGAAATGGCTCGTTGCAAAGCGGGGCTTCTTCCGATTCACGGGGGACCGCAAGGCCGTGTCGATGCGCGGCGACTATTTCCGATATCGTCCATAAGCCGATATCGTCCCTAAGCTCGTCCAGGGGTGCCGTCCTTCGCGGGCGGCACCCGTTCTTTTTTCCACGTTCTTGAGTCTTGTAGGTCAGGCTCTCGCCTGACGCGATGCACCAGGCGACGTCTTTTCCACGTCGCGTCAGGCGGTGGCCTGACCTACGGCACTTGGTCAATTGTGAGATTTCGGATTCGCGCTCCTCTTCGAGTCGCGGTTAAACGGCGTCCGATTTTCCGTTTAGCCGCAATCCCGGAGGGATGCGCGAACCCTGCAAACAACGATCGACAAAGCACTACCGTGCCGTGATGGTCTGCACCAGGCGCTGTATATAGGTTGTCGCGCGCTT
>JADFNZ010000093.1:0-4100 GCA_022563135.1 Chloroflexota bacterium
AGCGCGTCTTCGGAGCGGTCGAGCTTACTTGACGCCGCGCCGCGGTTGAGGTGCGTAACTGGTTTGTCAGGACGAAGCTCAAGACTTTTATCATAAGCGGTGAGCGCCTCTTCGTAGTTTCCTGACTCGAAGTGTGCATTGCCTCGGTAGAAATGCTCTTCGGCCGTCTCGGGCTGTGGAAGTAGTCTCTGTTCGGCTATAGCGATAAGCTTTTGGAGGTCTTGTTGTACACCAGGCGGAAGACTCGGGGTTGCCGAAACTGGACCTTGAGGAACTCGCTCTTCGAGGTAATATCCGGCCGCCTCTCTCAGTTTATTGCGTTGCTGTTCAATGTCTGAAATGAGCGTCTGTTCCGCCAGACGCAATGATCCCTGCGCCTCTTTAATCTCAGCGGCCCTTCCCTGACTTTCGGCTCGCACGAGGGCCGCCTAAGCCGTTTCGATAACCATTGTGTCGAGATCCAGGATATCGAGTCTCGCGCCTCGCCGTCGCCAATTGATGAAGTCTGCGACGAAGCGGGTCGTAGCACCGACTGTCTTGTCAAGCGCCTTATCAATCCAGGAGAACGGCGGGACTGGCATGGTCTTTGCCCCGCATTCTACTTCAAATTGAGGGTTTGCGCGCCCCTACCCTATTGCGCCGAACTCCTCCGCCATCGCGACGATCTCGTCCGCGCTGTAGAAGTCGCACCGGTAGCCCGAATAGCTGTCGGACGCCTCATCGTACTGGCCGTCGTACTCGGCCTGGATGCGATCGTAGATCTGCTTGACGACGCGGCTGGTGCCGGAGAAGCGCTGTTCGCTAGCGCGCGCCTCCATCTCGCGATTGAGGATGGAGACGATCCCCTCCGCGCCGGATAGCGAGCCGACGCGGCTCAACTCTACTTCCTTGCGTCCGAAGAGCGAGGCCGAGAACGGCAGGTAGATCAGCCCGCCCGGCGCCTCCTCCTGTCGCGCAACGCCCGCCTGGTGGATGCCAGCCGCCGTGGTGAAGACCTCGCCGATGATCGGCGCGCGGTCCGGCAACGGCGTCACCTCGCTATCGATGAGTTGCCGCATCTCCTCGAGGGTCGTGAGGTCCAGGCCGGGGTCGCCGTAGTAGCGGATGAGCGCGGCGATCATCTGCTCCAGCGAGGTGTTGCCGGTGCGCTCGCCCAGGCCGCCGAAGGCGACGTTCACCTTCGTGCCGCCGTAGCGCCAGGACATGAGCGAGTTCGCCGTCGCCAGGCCAAAGTCGTTGTGGCCGTGGAACTCCAGCTCCGCGCCGGTCTCCTCCCTGATCACCTGGAAGAGCCGCGGCACACCCCAGGGGAGCGCGGCGTAGGGGTCGGGCACGCCCCAGCCGATGGTGTCGCAGAGGCGGAACTTCGCCTTGCCCTCGCTCACCTCGAGGACGCGCTGCATGAAGGGGAGCACCCAGCCGTAGATATCGGCCCGCGTGCAGTCCTCCAGGTGGACGCGCGGCGTAATATCGTTCTCCAGCGCCGTCACGATCGGCTGGAGATACTTCTCGATCGCGTCTTCCTTGCTGCGGTGGTTGAGCTTGTCGAAGATGTGGTGGTCGGAGGCCGAGGCGAGCATGCCCGTCTCCTTGATCCGCCCCTGCGAAACCTCCACGAGCTGCTTGATGTCCTTCGGCGTGGCGCGCGTCCAGGTCGTCACCTTCGGCCACTCATAGCCGCGCGCGAGAAGCTGCTCCAGCGTCCAGACGTCGCGCTTCTGGTAGATGAACGCCTCGATCGCGTAGATCGTGCCTGTGCCGTTATCGAGCTTGTGGAGCAGGTCGTAGTACTGCACACGCGCCTCGTGCGGGAAGAGCGGCACGCGACTGTCCTGCGCGCCGTCGCGCAGCGTCGTGTCGGTGATCAACTTGCGCCCATCGTCGACCAGTGGCGGCGTGGCGGCGTCCTCCTCGCGGAGCACCGGCGGCAGGTTGCCCTGATAGTTGTAGTAGACGCGCTCTGCGTTCACTTTGGTAGCCGTTACCATCTCCGGAGCCCTCCTGCGAACGTCTGACTAGACGGCGCGAGCTATTGACGCTGGCTTTCGCCGCTATCGACGCAGTGCATAGCTATGATAGAAGATTGCGGGGCGCCCCAGCAAGCGTCCCGCGATTGAGAAAGCGAGCCATGTGCGCACATACAACAAAGGTCTTGACAGACCGCATGGTTGGCCTATAATCAGGCGGCGGTGCACATGAAGGTTTAAGCATGAAGTGGCGAATACTTGCCGTATTCTCAGCGGCTGTCGTTACGATTGTCACCGGCGGCTCTCCTGTGGCCGCACAGGATAATGCCGGAACGATCTCCGTTATCATCTACCACGACATCGATGGCAATGGCGTACGTGACGACGGAGAGCCACGCACGATCTTGCCAATCGGCTTCAGCAGGAACGGCAATTTCATCCAGCGCTCAATCGGTGGTTCGACCGTCTTCAGCGGATTGGAACCTGCCAACTACACGTTCGCGGTTGTTCTCCAGAGAGATGTGGGGCTGTGCGCTGATGTCGCTATTCCCATCCTAGACCCGTTCATCGACTCTTACTGCTTCATGAATATACCGCTGCGCTGGCGCGCCACGTCTCCGATCGAAGTCTCTGTGGTCCTTGATGCAGGACAGGCTATCGAAGTGCACTTTGGCGTGCAGCCGTTCGACGTCGCCGTGATTACAGGCGAGGCGCTGTTGGAAGATGACTTCGCGCCGTCCGGCACTGTGATTGAGGCTATGTGAACGGCCAAGAATGCGGAACCACCGCCACCACGGAAGACACGGAGTTCGATTTCACCCTTGAGATTCTCGGCGCAGGCGAACGCAATGGCTGCGCCATTGCCGGCGACGCGGTGACATTCCGCGTGGGCAGCATCACCGCGGGTGAGACCCTAACGTGGTCTCCGTTCGTGGAATCGGGTTTCCGGATCTTTAACCTGTCGGCGATGGAACAACACGCCTGGTACTGGGCCGATCCGGAACAGCCAAATCTTCCTTGGGGCGGCGCACCAGTAAAGGCGCTGGTCGATGGCCAAATCTGCGGAGAGACGTCGATAACCGGGCGTCTTTTTACCGGCTTCTCCCGCCTGATCGTGCCATCGGAGGAGATCCAGCCCGGCTGTGGCCGGCCCGGCGCTACTGTGAGCATTTTGATCGACGGCGAGGAGGTGGCGCGCCTGCCGTGGCAGCCCGGCCTCCAGCGCATCGATGTCGGTAGCGCTATCGGCTCGCCGCAGCTCGGCCACGGGCCGCAGGAGCGAAGCGGGACGCCACTTACGCCGATCATCGCGGCGCTCGCGGTTGGCGGGACACTCATTCTATGCGGAGGCCTGCTGGCCACACGGCGGGATGGGAATCGTGTGAATTTTGCTCGATCAGCCGCCGAAGAGCCGCTTCAGCCCGGCGATTAGTCCGCCTCCGCCACCCGAGGAGACGGCCTCGCCGGCGCCTACCGCCGCCAGCTCGCCCTCGTCATCGCCGGCCTTGAGCGCATAGCGCTCGATGTGTGGCCGGAGCTGGCCCTCAGGCTTAAAGCCGCTGATGCGCGTGGCCGCCTTGCCCTCGCGAAAGATGATCATCGTGGGGATGCTGCGCACGCTGTAGCGGCGGCTGATCTCGGGAAACTCATCGACGTTCACCTTGACAAACGTCATGCGGCCGTCGTACTCCTTGGCCAGCCGTTCGACGACCGGCGCGACCATCTTGCAGGGCCCGCACCACTCGGCCCAGAAGTCGATGAACGCCGCGCGCTCGTGGTCCTTGATGATCTCCTCGAACTGCTCCGACGTCTTTAGCTCCCTTACCTTACCCATGGGTTCTGCCTCCTCGCTACACGCATGCTCCTCTTGTGATAACGCAGGCGGGCGCGATGGGAATGTGGCCGCTATCACAAAGTGAGGGCACGCCCGCGGGCCGGTAGCCTGCAATGAACGACCTCCTGTATAATCGCCGCGTGATCCTGCGCAAGCTGTTCGACCTGTTCAACCGCCTCATGGGAAGCCAGTGGGGCTGCCCACGCGGGCCGCTCGGTTGGTTCGCCGGCAAGCTGATGGAGCGCGGCAACGCGGCGATGAATGAACTCGCCCTCGAGGCGCTGGAAGTGCGGTCCGGA
>JADFNZ010000093.1:4110-6291 GCA_022563135.1 Chloroflexota bacterium
AGACGCAGTGTTGGAAATTGGCTTCGGGCCCGGCGTGGCTCTGGAGCGCATCGCCGAACGGGCGGACGACGGGTTGGCGGCGGGGATCGAGCCTTCGGAACTGATGGTCCGGCAGGCGGCGCGGCGGCTGAGGAGCTACGTCGCAGCCGGCCGGGCCGAGCTGCGCGTGGGCAAGTCGTCGGACGTACCGTACGCGGATGCCACGTTCGACCGGGTCCTGACGGTGAACACGATCTACTTTTGGGGGGATCTTGCGTCCGATCTCCGGGAGATCCGCAGGGTGGTGAAGCCGGGTGGGCGCTTCGTGCTGGTCTTTCGGGCGACAGAGGGAGAAGGCGGCAGCCTGCAGGTCCACGGCGGCAGCCTGCACGTCGACGGCATGCTAAAGCCCGCTCTCGTCGCGGAGGTGGCCGAGTGGATGCGAGAGGCCGGATTCGGGGATCTGGAGCAGCAACAGCGGGACGCGCCGTTCGGACCGCATACCATTACTGCCGTGGCCCTGATCGCCACGGCCGCCGACCCCTCCTAGCCGAACAAGCACCGGCTCCCTGCGCCTCGCAAAGGGCACATCGAGGGTCAGGCTAGGGTATGACCGCTACTGCGCCTAATCGCTCTGCGGCGGAGGCTGTCCTAAGTCACGCTAGGCTAGAACCCAGAGGTCGTTCAGGTCGCTCGTACCGTCGTTGCCGCCGAAGAGGACTGCGCCACCACGGAGCGAGGCGAAATCGTGTCCGAAGCGGGACGAGGGTGGCTCGCCCTCGAAGGGCGGCTGGCTCCAGACGTTCGTCGCGGAGTCGAAGAGCCAGAGATCGTTCACGGGGCCCTGCTCGGTCCTGCCGCCGAAGAGAATTAGGTGGCCGCGATCCTCGTCGAAAACCATGGCGTAGAAGTTGCGCGGCGACGGCCGTGGCTCACTGCTGATCTCACGCCAGCCGTCCCCGGTGAGCTCCCAGAGATCGCCCAGGAACGGTGTACTGGTCGTCTGGCCGCCGAACATCAGGAGGCGCCTGCTCTGCGAGTCCCAAACTGCCCGCATCAGGCAGCGCTCGATGGGACGCGGCGCTTGGGGCGAGATCTCGGTCCAGGTTTGGCTGGATAGTTCGTACTGCCACGTATCGTCGAACCTGCCCTGCGATGTGAAGCCATGCGATATTAGCAGTCGACGTTCCTCTGTGTTGGGGTCTCTGAGGCCGAAGCCGAGCGCTGCCCCGGCTCCGTAACGGGGAGCTGGACTGCTCGTGCCTTGGGCGAGCTCTGTCCACTGGTTTGTCTCTGGATCGAAAGCCCAGAGGTCGTTGAAGAAGCCGCTGCTCCCCTGACCCCCGAAGACGATCACGCGGCCGCTGGACCAATCCCACATCGCATTGTGGCCGAATCGGGCCGGAGGTCCATTCTCAGGCGTGAGGTCGAACCACACGTTGCTCCGAAAGTCGTACATCCACAGATCGCCGAGAGTCTCGCCGTCGCGGCCGCCGAAGAGGTACAAGCGGCTGTGGTCGCTGACGAATGAGTGATCGCGGCGGGGAGGCGGGCGACGAGATCCCAATGGCGCCAGACGCCGCCAGCGCAGAGGCCGGGCCGTGGGCGACGGTGCCGGCGTCGTCGCAACAGTAGGAGAGGGCGGCGGTTGTGTGGATGCGGCGGTGGCCGTCGGCTCCGCCTCGCTCCCGTCAGCGCAGCCCAGCACGTAGGCCGCGATTAGGCCCGAGCCGCCAAGCGCGGCGGTGCGAAGAAGCCGCCGCCGCGACACAGGACGGTTAGATGGCGCCATCCTTAGTCCTCTTCCAGCGTGGAGGTATCGCCCTCTTCGAGCCCGAGCTCGCGCGCCTTGAGCAGGCGGCGCATGATCTTGCCGGAGCGCGTCTTAGGCAGCGAGTCGATGAACTCGATCTCTCGCGGCGCGATGCCGGGGCCGAGCTTCCTGCGCGCGAAGCCGATCAGCTCGCTGCGGAGCTTGGCCGTCGGTTCGTAGCCTTCCTTGAGCGACACGAACGCCTTGACGATCTCCATCGCCACCGGATCCGGCTTGCCGATCACGCCCGCCTCCGCGACCGCCGGGTGCTCGATCAGCGCCGACTCCACCTCGAATGGGCCGACGAGGTGGCCGGCCGTGTTGATCACGTCGTCCGCGCGGCCGACGAACCAGTAGTAGCCGTCCTCGTCCATGCGGGCGCGGTCGCC
>JADFNZ010000094.1 GCA_022563135.1 Chloroflexota bacterium
AGGAGCGGGCGAAGCGCCTCTTCGGCGTCGAGCACGCTAACGTGCAGCCCTACTCCGGCTCGCCCGCCAATCTGGCCGCCTACTACGCCCTGTTGGAGCCGGGCGACACGATCATGGGGATGAGCCTGCCCCACGGCGGCCACCTCACGCACGGCTGGAGCGTGAACTTCTCGGCGCGCTTTTACCACGCGGTGCAGTACACGGTCGATCCGGCGACGCACCGCATCGACTACGACGAGGTGCGCGATCTGGCACGCAAAGAGCGGCCGAAGATCCTGGTCGCGGGCGCGACGGCCTATCCGCGCGAGTTCGACTTCAAGCTCCTGGCTGAGATCGCCCATGAGGTGCAGGCGTACTTCATGGCGGACATCTCACACATCGCAGGCCTGATCGTGGCGGGCGTGCACTCCGATCCGGCTCCTCACGCCGACGTGATCACGACCACCACGCACAAGACGCTGCGCGGCCCGCGCGGGGCGATGATCCTCTGCCGCGAGGAGCATGCGGCGGCCATCGATCGGGCGGTGTTCCCGGCGCTCCAGGGCGGACCGCACAACCACACGACGGCGGCGATCGGCGTCGCGCTCCGCGAGGCGTCGACGGAGGCGTTCCGGTCGTACGGCCAACAGGTGGTGCGTAATGCCAAGGCGCTGGCCGCCGAGCTGCTGGAGCGGGGCTTTAGCCTCATCTCCGGCGGTACCGACAACCACCTGATCCTGATCGACCTGACGGGCAAGGGGATCTTCGGCAAGAAGGCGGCGAAAGCGTTGGATCGGGCCGGGATCGTCGCCAACTACAACGCGATCCCGTACGACCCGCGCAAGCCGTTCAGCCCCAGCGGCATCCGGCTCGGGACGCCGGCGGTGACGTCGCGCGGCATGGGCGAGCCGGAGATGCGCCGGATTGCGGCGTGGATGGACGAGGTGATCGCCGCGCCTGAGGACGAGGAGGTCGCAGCGAGGATCGCCGGGGAGGTGCGCGAGCTGTGCCAGGCTTTCCCCGCTCCGGGTGTGCCCGTGCGCCCGTAGTTGACGCAATACGGGGGCGGACATATACTGGGGACGCTGGCATTCGGAGCCAGCTCCGGACCCGGCGCAGCGCAGGCCGGGCCGTTTTTGCTTCTGCTAGAGGAGGGCGCATTGCGCCGATACGAACTCGTCCTGATCATTGGCCCGCAGGTGGCCGAAGATGAGGTACCGGCCACCTTCGACGGCTTGATCCGGCAGCCCGTAGAGGGCCGCGGCGGCACCGTCGAAAAGGTCGATCACTGGGGTCGCCGAAAGCTCGCCTATCCCATCAGAAAGCAGCTTGAGGGGAGCTACGTGGTAACCCACCTGCGGCTTGATCCACCGCAGGTGAAAGAGCTGGAGCAGACCCTGAAGGTCTCCGAGGAGGTGCTCAGATACCTCTTCGTGCGGTTGGACGAACCAGAGTCCCCTAAAGCTGAGGAGGCCAACGCCGCTAAGGTTGGAGTCTCGGCCGGCCAGGAGTGAGGCCGGTGAAAGGAGTAGTTCGGTATGGCGGCGTTGAACAAAGTCATGCTCATCGGCAATGTCGGGACGGATCCCGAGATGCGCTACACGGCGAACGGGAACGCACAGACGACGTTCCGCATGGCCGTCAACCGTACCTACACGGGTCAAGATGGGGAGCGCCACGAGGAGACGGAGTGGTTTAGTGTGGTCACCTGGAATAAGCTGGCCGAGACGTGCAGCCAGTACCTCCAGAAGGGGCGGAGCGCCTACGTGGAAGGGCGGCTCCAGACGCGCTCCTGGGAGGGGCCGGACGGCCAGAAGCGCTACCGGACAGAGGTGATCGCGAACACGGTGCAGTTTCTCGACCGGACGCAGGCGGCCGCCCTGCCTGAGAGCGGTCCGGCGGAGGGGCCCGAAGGCCCGCCCCCGGACGATCAGCCGCCAGGCGCGTAAGGAGATCGCGTGAGCGTAGACGAACAGGACGAACAGCAGGAACAGCAGCCGGGACCAGTTGAGCCGCCCGTCGAGCCGCAGGACGGGGCCGCCACGACAGGCCAGGTCGAGCAGGAGCAGGCGGCGCCTGCTCCTAACGCCAGTGCGGATGCGCCTACGCAGGCGCAAGCGCCAGCCGGGCGATCGGACGATAGGCGGCCCCGAGGCGAGTCGCGCGAACGCGGGCGGCCCCGCTTCGGCCGGCGGCGGCGGCCCTGCGCGTTTTGTTTGGAGAAGGCCCGCGTTATTGATTATAAGGATCCGGGCAAACTCCGGCGCTATGTGTCGGACCGTGGGCGCATCGAACCGCGGCGGAAGACGGGCACCTGCACCAAGCATCAGCGCTGGTTGAGCGTCGCCCTGAAGCGAGCCCGCCTCCTTGCGCTCCTGCCGTACACGACGGAGCACATCCGGGTCTCGGGGACGTTTACCACCCGCGGCAGATAGCGGCGTAGGGCGCCACTTGGGAGAACGTTTCGAGGGCGTGGGCGCCCTCGACGTGTCTTGGGCGGCGACGGGAGCAGTAAGATGGCCAAGGGCAAGGCTCGTCCGGAGCAGCCGCCACGGCGCGAGCCAGCGCGCCATACCGACGGAGAGAAGTGGGCAAACCGCCTCATCATCGGGGGTTTCGTGGCCGTGGTGCTGCTGGTGGTTGGCCTCATCGCCTTCGGCTGGTGGTGGACGCAGATCCGGCCGCTGGACAAGACCATCCTGCGGGTGGAGAACACCGAGTTCAACCTGCGCCATCTGCAGCGACGGGTGAACTTCTCCGCCAATCAGTTCTCAGCGAATATCTTCCAATCGTTCTCCGGCGTCGATTTCGTCAACCTCGTGCTTGCGCAGCTTGAGCGCGAGGCCAAGCTTCTGGAGGCCGCAGACGAGCTCGACATCTCCGTGACGGATGAAGAGATGGACGCGGAGATCATTCGCAGGGGCAATCTCGCCCAAGACGCAGACAGCGGTATCTTCGCGACAGAGCTACGCCGGCAGGTCGATGAGAGCGGCCTCAAGCTGAACGAGTTCCTCCAGATGATCCGCGCGGACCTGTTGGAGGTGAAGGCAGTCGATCGGTTTGCCGAAGGTGCGCCGGACAACGATCCGCAGGTGCAGGCACGATGGCTCGTCACTGATCGAGATAATGGCGAGCTAGCGCAGACGGTACTGGAGCGGCTCCAGGCGGGAGAGGATTTCGATGCGATCGATACGGAGCTCGCTGACGTCCGCAGCACTGAGATCGATTGGAGCCCGCGTTTCCCCACGCAGTTCCCCAGTGATGATGTTGAGGAATTTCTCTTTAGCGCCGAGGTAGACGAGTTCAGCGAGGTCATTCAGACGCCCACGAGCCTCTACATCGTACAGCTCCTGGAGCGGGAGGACGACCGCGAGCTCGACGACGGCCAGCGCCAGATCTTCGGCGTGCAGGAGCTGAATGACTGGCTCCTCGACCTAGATTCCCGGCTGAACATCGACCGCGACATAACTATCGAGGACGCGGCTCGGGCGTTGAGTGATATTCTCTAGCACGGACTGCTGCAGATGTCTGGACGAAGAAGCGTGAAGGTGGCCCTGTTGGGCCTCGGAGTCGTCGGCGGAGCGGTCGCCCGCATCCTCCAATCGAAGGCAGTGGTCTATGCGCGTGAGCTCGGCTGCCCGCTGGAGATCGCCGGCGTGCTGGTGCGTGATCAAAGCAAGGATCGCGATGTCGGCGTCGATCCAGCACTGCTGACGACGGACGCCTCGGCGATTCTGGACGATCAGGAGATCGCTGTCGTCATCGAGGTGATGGGCGGCGAGGAGCCCGCCCATCGCTACATCCGCGAGGCGCTCCAGGCGGGTAAGTATGTGGTCACCGCGAACAAGGAAGTGATGGCGAAGCACGGCCCCGCGCTGCTGGCGCTCGCGCAGGAGCACCACGTCGATATCCTCTACGAAGCGAGCGTCGGCGGGGGCATCCCAATCATCTCACCGCTCAAGCGCGATCTGCTCGCGAACGAGATCGTGGCCCTCTCCGCCATCATCAACGGCACGACGAACTACATCCTCACGGCGATGAGCAACGACGGCCGCGACTTCGAGGAGGCGCTTGCTCAGGCGCAGGCGCTTGGCTACGCGGAGGCGGACCCGGCGGACGATCTGGACGGCACGGACGCCGCGTACAAACTGGCGATCCTGGCCAGCCTCGCGTTTCACGGCGAGGTGAAGCCGAGCGACGTCTACTGCGAGGGGATTCGCGGCCTGGCGGCGCGCGATTTCCGTTACGCGCGCGAGCTCGGCTACGCGATTAAGCTGCTCGCCATTGCGGAGCGCCATGCCGGCGGGGGCGTGCAGGTGCGGGTGCATCCGGCCATGCTGCCGCGGGAAGAGCCGCTCGCCAAGGTGGACGGCGTCCAGAACGCCGTCCAGGTAGAGGGCGATCTCCTGGGGCGTACGCTGTTCCAGGGGCAGGGGGCCGGCGCGCTGCCTACGGCGAGCGCCGTGGTGGCCGATCTTCTCGACGCCGCGCACAGCGTGGTGAGTGGCGTGCGGGAACGCTTGGTCTGGCGCGGAGAGGCGCCGCTGCGCGTGATCCCCATCGGCGAGCTGCGTACACGCTACTACATCCGCGTCACGGTGGCCGACCGGCCGGGCGTGCTGGCGCAGATCGCCCGCGTGCTGGGCGATGCCGAGATCAGCATCGGCTCAGTGATCCAGAAAGAGGCGGACGAGCAGGCCCAGACTGCCGAGCTGGTGTTCATGACGCACGAGGCGCAGGAAGCGTCCGTCCAGCGGGCCCTGCGGGAGGTGGGCGCACTGGCGCAGGTCCCGCAGGTCGGCGCGTTTCTCAGGGTGGAAGGCTGATGGTGAAGGAAGCGCGGCCTGAGACCGGCGCAGGCGCCTTCGGCTGGACGCAAGACCAGGTCTACCAGCTCAAGGCTCGCGTCGCGCAGATGGAGCAGCAGCTCGAACAGCTCCGTACCGTGGCGATGGAGACGGGGGAGCGCCAGCGCGTGACGGAAGCCTCTCTCGACTATGCAATCAAGGGGCCCGTCGAGGCCGCCCGCCTCCAGGAGGAGATCAACCAGGCGGCGGGGCTGATCGTTCAGCTCCAGGACCAGCAGGCGGAGACGCGAGAGCGGCTGGAGGCGCTGGGCCGGCGCCGGCATGAGGAAGGAAGCCGCGACCAGAACGACTGGGTGGAGGTTGTGCGCCGGGTCGAGCAGATCGAGCGACAGATCGGGATGTGGGACGATCGCCAGGCGGGGGTCGACGAGGTCGGGAAGCGGTTCCAGGTGGAGCTCTCGGTGGTGCGGCAGCAACTCCAACGAATCGAGCAGCAGATTGGGGAGACGGAGGGTAAGGCGGCGCGCGGCCTGGAAGGCGCGACGCGGGCGGAGCATACGCTGACGGAGGTGGAGGCGTCGATCCTGGCGCTCCAGCGCGAAGACGAAACGATCGCCGAGCGCGCCCGCGTGGCAACCGATGTCGGGCACCGGCTGGAGACCACGCTCGGGGAGCATCTGGAGGAGCTGCGGCGCTTGGAGCTTCTGGCGGAACGCATCGAGCTGCACCGGGCGGAACGCCAGCGCCTAGAGGACCGCGCGCGGAGGCTGGACGAGGAGATGGAGGAGCTGCGCGGCCGCGTAGACCGCGCCGACCACACCCAGGGCCAGCTCAGCTCCAACCAGCAGGGGCTGACTTCCCGGCTGGAGGCGCTCCAGGAACAGGTGGACGAACAGCGCACCGCGCTGATAGACCAGTTCCGCAAACTGACAGGGTCGCAGCAGCGGACAAAGCGCCGCCAGATCCAGGAGCTGGAGCGCGAGGTGCGGGAGATGAAAGGCTATGTCGCGAAGCTCACCGACGAGTGAGTCCACCGGCGATCGCGATTTCTCGGTAGCGCCGCGGCGTGGTCGCGGCGTCCTGGAACGATACGCCGCGCTGCTGCCGGTGACGGACGCGACCCCGAAGATCACGCTGGGCGAAGGCGATACACCCCTGGTTCGCTCGGTCCGCCTGGAGGCGGATGTCGGCTGCGGGGCGCTCTACTTCAAGCTGGAGAGCTGCAACCCGAGCGGCTCCTTCAAGGACCGGGGCATGGTGGTGGCCATCGCCAAGGCTGTGGAGCGGGGCGACCGGGCCGTGCTCTGCGCCTCCACCGGCAACACCAGCGCCTCCGCAGCGGCCTACGCCGCCCGCTGTGGCCTGCGCGCGTACGTCATCGTCCCGCACGGACGCATCGCGGAGGGGAAGCTGGCGCAGACCGTGGCCCACGGGGCGCGCATCATCGCGGTGGAGGGGAGCTTCGACGACGCGCTTAGGCTGGCCCGCGAGGTC
>JADFNZ010000095.1 GCA_022563135.1 Chloroflexota bacterium
TGGCCGTTTTAACCGAATTCACTTGCACGATTTGCCCCAATCGACTTCACGTCGTCTGCTAGCACCGCATCGCCAGCCTCTGGCAGCGAGAGCGCCACTTCGCTGGACGCCACTTCTTCTGCGATCGCCCTCCTCCACCCCGCATTAATCCACTGTTGCACCTGCCACGTTGGGTATGGGCTGTTCTGTGAACCAACTCGAACGTAGACACCGAAAAGGTTGCGATTGGCACCTAAGGCCTCGCCGACCAACTCTCCAGCGACGATGAATGGGCGATCACGTTCCTGCTGCGGCTGCACTAGGATTGACCAAAGATTACCACTACTCTCTTCAACTGGGTGAGACTGAATCTCCACATCAAGTTTTGGCTGAACCCACTCCCATATGAGGTCCTGTAGCTGCTTCGGGTTGACCGCGCCCGCCGGGATTGGGCGGAGGGCCTTGGCAATTTCCTCGTGAGCAGACGCGTCGGTTTCTGTCGCGACTCCCAATAGCAGCACACCGCCATTGGCGTTTGCCAGAGCTGTCACATCCTTCGCCAGTTCAAGGCGCTCGCGTACTCGCCGCCCGGCATGCGAATCGTCCAGGAGATATGGCTCTCCCTTGAAATCTAGCCAAGATGTTTCAGGTTGACCGACAAGCTCGTTCGGGTCCCGCCCGAGAACTGTGAAGAGTTGGGCTGGCGTTGAAATCAATGGGCTGGCATCCTTTGCGCAATCCGCTTCTTCCTCGATACCTGTCGCCAAATGTATATCACGGTGGCGATGCCCGGCGAATCGACGCCCAGTATCAGAATTGAGGCCTCACTCCGTCCCCACGCTCGCGAAGAGCGCTGCGATCATGGGGCGTCGGCCTGTTGTGTCTGTTCTTTTACGGCAGTCTGCTGATCGACCACAGAGGCTTCGAGGAGAGCATAAACATCCGCTATATTCTTTTCAAGCCACTCCATCTCATCATCACTAAGCCCGATGGCAGCTTTTGCGAGGTCGAATATCTTCTCCCGAAGGTCCGGGGCTTCAATACGATAGGAGTAGCCGGCCAGCCGAGCGCATAATTTTATTACCAAGTCTGTGTTGTCGTGTTCCGCGAGAATTTCATTGAGTTTTTTACTCGCCCCATCGCGCAGTATCATTCGAGGTCCAAGGTACATATCTAGCTCAGTGAGGGCATCGAAAATAGGCTGAAGCCTGGCCTGCTTAGCCACGCGCAATGACTCGTGTTTTTTAACCGCCCGATCTTCCTGCAGCCGCCGCTCCAGCATCTTTGCATCGTATTCCTGCTGTTGTGTCTGCGCCTCTCGGGTTGTTTGAGCGTTCAGGAACCAGAATATGACACCCGAAGTCAGCGACAACACACTGCCGAGTAGTATCCAAAGACCTTCCATTTCACTCTCCCCCTCAATTCAGCACGACCTTGCGCGGCGCGGAGCGGCGTTCCGCGTTCGACTTCGGCCCGCTAGCCTCATGTCCGCCCGCGCTCCTTCCCGCCAATCTTAGCTGATCAAACAGAAGCGAGGCTCGCTTCTTCGAGCCTCGCTAGTGCTGCTGGTGGAGACGGGGGAGAATCGAACTCCCCGTCCAGAGAAGGGCCGGCCTGAGGCTCTACAGGTGTGTCCGGCGGTTAAGTCTCGTCCGGTGGGCCTTCGCCGGCCCGGCGTCACCGGAACCAGCCGAAAAGTCTTTAGCGGCCAGTATCGGCGTCAGGCCACTGCACCCCGGCTAGTCGGCGCCGCACCACTGCCCGTCGGGGTGAGGCTTGTGGGCAACGTCACCGCGCTAGTTACGCGGCGAGGGCGAATTCACGTTCGCCAATTATTAGGTTGCCGCTGTTTAGCGAGGAACGGCACCTCGACCTGCACCTCAGGGTCACACTCCTCTGTCGAACCCTGTCGTCCCCAGTACGGTTCAGTCTACCACGTTCGCCCGTGCTTTCGCCGCTGCGCCGCCGCCCGTCGCGCTGTGTGCTACGATGTGCGCGCTTGTTCGGGGGTGTAAAGGCGGTAGGTAGGAGGCTCCCATGTACGATGCGATCGTCGTCGGCGCGCGCTGTGCCGGCTCACCCACCGCGATGCTGCTCGCCCGCAAGGGCTACAGCGTGTTGCTCGTCGACAAGATGAGCTTTCCCAGCGACATCATGTCCACGCACTACATCCACGTGCCGGGCGCGCTCCGCCTTCAGCGCTGGGGACTGCTCGATAAGGTGCTTGCGACCAATAGCCCGCCGATCATGCAGATCAAGCTGCACGTCAACGGCATCGAGTTCAGCCCGCCAAGGCCGGAGGGGCCGGAAGGAGAGCCGCCGGTACCGGCAGTCTGCCCGCGACGGACCGTGCTCGACAAGATCCTCGTCGATGCGGCGGTGGAGGCGGGCGCCGAGCTGCGCGAAAGGTTCTCCGTTCGAGAGCTTGTGCTCGATGGCGAGCGGGTGGTGGGGCTGCGCGGCGCGGAGCGAGGCGGCGCGGAGGTGACGGAGGAGGCGCGCATCGTCATCGGGGCGGACGGAATGCACTCGACGGTGGCGAAGGCGGTGCATGCGCCCGAGTACAAGACGGCGCCCACGCAGAGCTTCGCGTACTACACATACTGGAGCGGCGTGTCACTGGAGTGCGCGGAGCTCTACTTCCTAGAGACGGGTGGCGTCCTCGCTTTTCCGACCAACGATGATCTCGCCTGTGTGGCCATCGGCGGCCAGACCGAGGACTTCCTTGAGTTTCGCAAGGACATCAAAGGCAACTACTTCAAGGTGCTCGACCAGACTCCGAGCTTGGTCGAAAGAATGCGAGGTGCGAAGCAAGTAGAGCGCTTCATCGGCACGAACGACCAGCCGAACTTCTTCCGCCGCCCCTATGGCCCCGGCTGGGCGCTCGTGGGCGACGCCGGCTACCATCGCGATTTCGTCACCGGCCTCGGCATCACGGACGCCTTCCGCGACGCGGAGCTGCTCGCGCAGGCGATCGACGATGGCTTCTCCGGGCGGCGACCGATCGAGGAGGCGCTGGCGAGCTATGAGTCGGCCCGCAATAAGATCGCGGAGCCGCTCTACGAGGTGACGCTTCAGCTCATTTCCGGCGAGCAGCCGCAGATGGAGACCTGGCTCGCCTTCGGTGCGGCGCTTCAGGCGATGATGGAGCAAGAGCCCGCGGTCGCCGGGGCGTCATGAAGCTGCGCGAGATCGACGCCAACGGCCTGACTTTTCGCGCGCGGGAGCAGGGGAGCGGCACGCCCATACTGCTGCTACACGGCTTTCCGGAGACCTCTCGCATGTGGGAGCCGCTGATGGAGCGGCTGGCCGGGGAGGGGTTCCACTGCCTGGCGCCGGACCAGCGCGGTTACAGCCCCGGCGCCCGGCCGACCGACGCCTCCGCCTATACCTACACGCACTTCGCGGACGATATCTTCGCGCTGATGGACGCGATGGGCTGGGAGCGCGCGCATCTCATCGGGCACGACTGGGGCGCTGCGGCAGGCTGGGCCGCCGTCGGAACCAAGCCGGAGCGCGTGCAGAGCTGGACGGCGATGGCCGTGCCCCACCTGGAGGCCTTCGGCACGGCGATACGCGAGAACCCGGAGCAGCAGAAGAAAAGCAGCTACATCCAGCTCTTCCTGCAGGCCGGCACAGCCGAGGACGCGTTTTCAGAGAACAATTACTTCATGCTGCGCAGTCTCTACCAGGCTACCCACTCGCCGGAGGAGATCGATGAGTACATCTCGGTGCTCTCCCAGGAAGGCGCGCTGACGGCGGCGCTCAACTGGTACCGCGGCAGCCAGGGGCTCCGGCCCGACCGCGACGACGGCAGCCCGTGGGGGCCGGTCGCAACACCGACGCTGCACCTCTGGGGGCGCAACGACATGGCGATCGGGCGCGACGCGACGCTCGCCTGCCGCGACTACATGACCGGCCCGTATGAGCTGCTCGAGCTGGACTGCGGCCACTGGATCGTGCAGGAGGCGCTCGACGAGATAGTCGAGCCGATCGTGGCACACCTGAAGAAGTTCAGCTAGGAGGCCCGTGGACGTCGCATCGTTCGCGGAGATTGATCCAAGATAGACCAGTGAGCTTCGATACATGAATTATGTCTCAGGTGTGTCATCATTCTAGTACGATGAGTGCAACAGTAATACCGCCGCCGCAGCAGCGATTCCTTAGCCCCATGTCGGGGCAGCATGGCACGGCAGAACCGGCGCCAAAGCGCTCCCTCTGGTCGGAGCTGTCGCTCGGGTGGGAGTGGGCTGCCCTGAGGCTCTCGCCGGTCTACTACGGCGTCGGCGTGCCCCGTGGCGACGGTGCTCCGGTGATCGTGGTGCCCGGCTTCCTCGCGACGGACATCTCGCTCGCCGAGCTGCACTTGTGGCTGGGGCGGGTAGGGTACCGCCCGTACACCTCCGGCCTCGGCATCAACGCGGAGTGCCCTGACAAGATGCTCGAGCAACTGCACGAGACGATCGACCGGGCCTACCGCGAGACGGGTCGCCGGGTGAGGCTCATCGGGCACAGCCTCGGTGGTCTGCTCGTGCGGGCGGCCGCCGCTCGGGAGCCCGGGAAGGTCGCGCAGGTGATCACGCTCGGCACGCCCGCGCAGCGGCTCGTCGCCCATCCGCTCGTCATGCGACTGCTCCGGCGGGTGCTGCGGCGCAGCTTCCGGCAGGGGAAGGGCGCCTGCCTGCACGACTTCAAGGAGGGCCTGCGAGAGTGCCTGCCGCCGTCGGTCGAGCGGGCGGCCATCTGCAGCAGCGTGGACCCGGTGGTGGGCTGGCGAGACTGCGTCGGCCTGGAGGGCGGCCCGGCGATCATGGTGCGCGGCACTCACTCCGGCCTGGTGGTAAACGCCCAGGTCTATCGCGAGCTCGGCGCGCTCCTCGCGCCGCAGCAGAGGAAACCGGAACTCCTGCGACCAGCCGCCCCGCCGGCGAACGGCCTCGCGATCGCTGCCTAGACTACTAGTCGATCTCCGAGAAGCGCTGCGTGTTGCCCATGTTGTGCCAGGTGTAGGCCTGGACGTTCGTCAGCGCCTGCTTGATGTGGTTGCGGTCGTGATGCACCCACTCGTGGAGCAGGTCGATCACGCGTAGCTCGCCAACGTCTGGATGGGCCGCCGAAAGCTGAAGCTGCTCCGGCACAAGGCCCAGCACCAGCCGCACGCTCGCCGCGCGCTCCGATTCCAGCTCTCGCAGGAGCTCCAGACCGTCGCGATCGCAGTCGTTGCGGTCGCGGGCGACCTGCGCCTGATTCCACGTCGCGAGAGTGCGGCCGGGCTGCTCGATGATCAGCCGGATGCGCCCCGCGAAGCCGCGCCGCTCCGCCTCCAGCAGGTGCCCGATGATCTCGTTGACGCACCAGTCGCCGGGTGCCGGGTGCCACGCGAGCGCCCCCAGGCCGAGCGCCTCCGCCTCCGCGCGCAGCGTCGCCACGCCGGAGCGCAGCAGCCCCGCGACCTGCGGGAGCGTGAGGGGTGCGGGCGTGTTGGGCATGACAGCGGTCTTCTCGCTACGTTCAGTGTTCGGTTGGTAGAGGCGATTCGCGAATCGCCTCTACGTCTTCCGCGGTGAGCGCCCTAGGCGGCGACAGTTACCTTCACGACGACCTCTTTGGGAATCGGGACCTCGCGGCCCTGTTCGCGGAGCGTTTCGATGACGAGCTGGATGGACTCCTTGGTGTTCTCGATCGCCTCTTCCAACGTCTCGCCCTGAGAGCCGGCGCCGGGAAGACCGGCGACCTCCGTCCAATAGCCGCCCTCCTCGGCGTCGTGCGCGATGACTGTGTATTCGAACGACTGCGTCACAACAGCTCCTCGAACTCCTGTGCTGAGATGCCTGCCGCTTTAATCTTACTCAAAAGCAGACCCGAAGGGACATCGCGAAGCCGTCTGCCGCTGTTAGTCAAACGTTCCTCTCGGGGCTCCGCCTCGGCGCGCAGCGTCGCCACGCCGGCGCGCAGCAGCCCCGCGACTTGGGGGAGGGTGAGGGGTGTAGGCATCGCACTATTTCTTCTTCTTGCTGCCTCCCGTTCCACTGCCTTTAGTTTGCGCGCCTTCCTTTATCGGGACAGGCTTACGCTCCTTCTCAACGCTTGGCATTCACATCCTCCTGCGTGAGTACCTCCCAGGGCTTTGTCGCGTGCGCCGGTATGCTGGCGGCTATTTCCCTTTACCGCCGCCTTTGCTTTGGCCACTCTC
>JADFNZ010000096.1 GCA_022563135.1 Chloroflexota bacterium
GTCGATCGCTTCCGGGGATTCGTAAAGACTCCAGCCCCGGCCACCCAACGTCGGTGCGCATTCCGGGGAATGCACCCCCGATACTTCAATTCTGCCCTGCTGTTCGAGTTTTCTCTGTTTCCCGGATTTGATGGAGAGCGACAACGTGGCAAAATCAACTTTACTGCCGGCGGTGTGGGATGTGCCGGAGATCTTTCGCAAACGGCTCGGCCGAAAGGTCGGCCGGCAGCGGACGATGTTCGCCGACGGGCATTTGCTGCTGGTGCTGCACGCGCCGCCGGGTCCCGAAGACCTGGAGCGGACCGGACGGTTCTTCTGGCGGCAGCCGGACGGAACCTGGAGCTCCAATTGTTTCAGCGCCGGCGCCAATGCCGTCGCAAAGCACCTCGACGAATACCAGAAGCTGATCGAAGAACTCGAACAGGCGGACGACGACGCGAAAGGCGCCGCCGCCTATTTTGACGTGAATTACCGGCTGGACCCGGTTCTGCGATCGGCCCGGAATCTTCACAGCGTTCTGCAGGAAGCGCGCGAGTTGTGTCCCGAGGACGCGGACATCATCAACTTCCGCGACCGCGCCTACCAGATTGAACGCATCGCCGAGCTGCTGCAGATGGACGGGACGCCGCTCCGCGCAGGCGGCTCGTCGGGCCCCAACGCCGGCCTGATGGCTACAGTCATCGTCGCCACGACCGCGGGCGCCCTCACCCTACGCCGCGCGGCCTGGTACGCGCGGAGGCGTACCCTGTAGTCTTCCAGCTGGCTCTAAATCCGCGAGCTTTGCTCGCCGTCAGGCGCCCTCCTCACGCAGCCAGCGCGCGTACAGCGCCTCCAGCCGGGCCGTGTGCTGGTCGAGCTGCCGGCTCAGCCGCGCTCCTTCGCGATGGTCGCCGTGGGTGAAGGCGTCGGCCAGACCGCTCTCAAGCGCGAGCTTCTCCTCCTCCGCCTTCTCGATCAGCGAGTCCAATTCGCTCGGCTCGCGCTGTCGTTCCCGCGGGCGCGCTGTCTCTGTCTGCGATGGCTCTCGCTCGCGCCGCCTTCGCCGGGTGGCGACGCGCGCCCGCTGACGCGGCTGATCGCTCCGGCGGCTGCTCCAGAACTCGGAGAAGTTGCCCTGATGCGAGACGAGCTGCCGGTCGCGAACCTCTACGATGCGGTCGGCCACCTTATCGAGCAGGTAGCGGTCGTGCGAGACGAGCAGGATCGTGCCTTTGAAGTCCGCCAGCACCTCCTCGACCGCCTCGCGCGCGGGAATATCGAAGTGGTTGGTCGGTTCGTCCAGGATCAGGAAGTTTGGGTTCTTCGTCAGTACGCTAGCGAGCTGGAGGCGGTTGCGTTCACCGCCGGAGAGATCGCCCACGCGCTTCTCGAAGTCGTCGGGATAGAAGAGGAAGCGAGCCAGCACCGAGTAGGCCTGATCCCGGGAGAGTGAACCGTCGGCGAGGATCTCCTGCAGCACGGTCCGGTCGTCGTCGAGCACCTCCTGCTCTTGCGCGCAGTAACCAACGCGCAGGCTGGGGCCAATTCTGATCACCGGGTGATCCCAGGCGCCGTGCTCGATGATGTCGCGAAGCAGCGTCGTCTTGCCGCTGCCGTTCGTCCCGAGCAGCGCCACCCGCTCGCCACAGTAGATCTCCAGGTCAGCGCCCTCGAACAGGCGTAGCTCTCCGAACGCCTTGCGATAGCCGCGAAGCTGAAGCGCAATATCGGCCTGGCTGGCCTCAGTCGCCAACCGAACGCGGATCGAGGACGCTTCCGACTGCGGCTTTTCGACCGCTTGGGCCTGCTCCCGCGCGAGCTGGGAGCGCCGGGCGCGTAGCCGCTTGCCCCACGCCGAATCACCCGTGCGCCGGGCGTACTCTTCGAACCGCTTCACGAGCGCCTCGAGCTGGGCGAGCCGCTTCTGGTTAGCGACGTAGTCGGCCTGCTGCGCGAGCTTCTCCCGCAGCACCGTCGCCCGGTAGGTCGAGTAGTTCCCCGCGTAGGCACGCACCTTACCGCCCTCCAGGTGCAGGATGCCGCCGACGACCCGGTCGAGCAGGTAGCGGTTGTGGGAGACGATGAGAATCGCGCCCTTGAAGCCGCGCAGGAAGCCCTCGAGCCAGGCGATGCCCTCGAAGTCGAGATGGTTGGCTGGCTCGTCGAGCAGCAGCAGCTCCGGCTCCGCGAGGAGCGCGCGCACGAGCGAGAGGACGTTCTTTTCTCCGCCGGAGAGCGTTCGCACGAGGCTTCCGGCGCGCCCGGCCAGGCCGAGCGAGTCGAGCATGCCGATCGCACGCGGCCGAGCGCGATCGCCGCCGGCCTCCTCGAACGCCTGCCTGGCACTGTCGTATGCGGCGACGGCCTCCCCCACTTCGTCGCCGGACGCCGTCGCGAGCCGCTCCTCATGCTCCCGCAGGCTTCGCTCGAGGCGCGCGTGCTCGGCCAGGACAGTATCGAGCACCGTCTCATCGGCCTCGTAGGCAACCTGCTGCGGAACGTAGCCCAGCCGCAGGCCGGGTACGCGCGCAATGGACCCGGCGGTCGGGGCGTCCTCTCCCGCGAGCAGCCGCAGGAGCGACGTCTTGCCCGAGCCGTTGACGCCGATTAAGCCGAGCTTCTGCTCCGCCGCGATGCCGAACGTCACGCCCGAGAGGACGGACTGGGGGCCGAAGCGTTGCTGGACGCCTTGAAGACGGGCAAGCTCTCTCATATCGAGAGAAGTCTAGGAGGTTTTCGCTGGCCTGCCAACGCTGGCCCTTGCCGCAAGCGGGCGAACCGCAGCCGCCCAGATGGAGTCCTACTGAGCGGTGAGTTCTTCGCTGACCCGCCATAGCCGCGCGGCGACTTCGCCATCGACCGCCTCTTCGCTTGGCTGGACCGGTTCCTTCTTCACGAAGTACTTCCCGCTGACCGTCTCGACTTCCGGCGACGACGCGAGGTAGATGCTCGTTTCGGCGCCTCGCTCGGGAGAGAGCAGGAAGGGGCTTGCGAGAGCTTGGAAGGCCCGAAATGCGGTGCCGATCAGTCCGCTATTATTGAGTCCAAACCCTGTTTTCACGACCCCAGGGTGGAGGCTGTTTGCGGTAACGCCCGTGCCCTCCAGACGCCTGGCCAGCTCGTTCGTGAAGAGCACATTGGCGAGCTTGGATTGTCCATAGGCGCTCATGCCGCCGTATTTCCGCTCTGCCTGCAGATCATCGAACGCCATCGAGCCGCGCGTGTGCGCCCCCGAACTGACATTGATGATGCGCGAAGGTGCGCTCGCCTTGAGCAGGTCTAGGAGGAGGTTGGTCAGGAGGAAGGGCGCGAGATGATTGACCCCGAACGTCAGCTCGTAGCCATCCTTGGTTAGCTCCCTTCGCGAGTTGTACGCTCCGGCGTTGTTGATCAGGACGTGTAGCTGTTCGTGCTGTGCGCGCACGTCTGTGGCCAGCTGTTTCACGGAGCCTAGCGAGGCGAGGTCTGTGGTCATGAGAGTGACATGGTCGTTCTCGCTCAGCTGGGTAAGCTCTGCAAGAGCGGCCTCGCCCTTCTCCCGGCTTCGGCAGACAATGATGACGGATGCACCCATCCGTGCGAGCGCAAGCGCCGTCGCCCTCCCGATGCCACTATTCGCACCCGTGATCAAGCAGACCCTTCCGGTCATTTGTGCAGCTTCGCTACTCATCGTTGGCATCCTCCTTAAGAACGTGTGCGCTCACAATCCTTAGGATTACGTTCCACGGCAGTCTCCTAGGTGTCGCAACGTGATGAGACTACCACATCCGCCCACGGGTCTCCGGCGAGGGGAGTTCGCAGCATGCTGCACGGTGTCACATGTGTGAAAGATCCTGGCCCTGCAATCACCGTCTCAACGCCCGCCACTGTATAATAATGCCCACAGTCGTTGGGGGCTCGAACTAGTTGCATTGTCCATCCTGCGGCCAGGAGAACCGAGAGGGCGCGTCGTTCTGCGACGGATGCGCGGCGCCTCTGGCACAAGCCTGCCCGAACTGCGAGGCTGAGCTTCGGCCATCGGCGCGCTTCTGTGATTCCTGCGGGCATCGTCTCGCTGAGCCCGCTAAGCCAGCCACCGCAGCCGATCCCCGCTCCTACACCCCGCCGCACCTCGCCGAGAAGATCCTCCGCGACCGCGCCGCGCTCGAAGGCGAGCGCCGCACCGTCACCGTGCTCTTCTCCGATGCCGTCGGCTTCACCCCCATCTCCGAGCGGCTGGACGAGGAGGAGGTCTACGACCTGATGCAGGGGTGCCTGGGCCGGATGATGGACGCCGTCCACCGCTATGAGGGCACGATTACTCAGTTCCGGGGCGACGGTGTCATGGCCCTCTTCGGCGCTCCCATCGCCCACGAGGACGCCGCCCGCCGCGCCGTGGCCGCCGCCCTGGAGATGCAGCAGTCCCTGGACGAGTACGCCGCCGAGATCAAGCAACGCCACCCCATCGAGTGCCGCTTCCGGGTGGGGCTGAACACGGGGCCGGTCGTCGTCGGCAAGATCTCCGACGACCTGGACATGGACTACACCGCCCTGGGCGACACGGTGAACCTCGCCTCCCGCATGGAGGAGCTGGCCGAGGCCGGCAGCGTCTACCTGAGCGAGCACACCTACCGGGCGGTGCAGGACTACTTCGAGTGCGAGCCGCTGGGACCGCTCGAAGTGAAGGGGAAGGCGGAGCCGGTGGTGGCCTATCGGGCCCTGCGGGAGAAGGCGGCCCGCACCCGCTTTGAGGCGGCGGCGGAGCGCGGCCTCACGCCGTTCGTGGGCCGCGACCAGGAGCTGACGGTGCTCAGGGGCTACCTGGAGCAGGCGAAGCGAGGCCAGGGGCAGGTAGTCTTCGTCTTAGGCGAGGCGGGCATCGGTAAGTCCCGCCTCCTCCTGGAGTTCCGCCGCTCCACCCTGGACGAGGGCGTCACCTGGCTGGAGGGCCACTGCAGCGCGATCGGCAAGAACACCCCCTACCTGCCGATCATCGACATCCTGAAGCGCGACTTCGGCGTGGAGGAAGGCGACAATGATACCGCCATCATCGGTAAGGTTGACGAGGGCACCGCGGGCTGGGACGAGACGGCAAGGACCACCGTCCCCTACCTCAAGTACCTGCTCAACGTCGACCCCGGCGACGACGCCGTCACCAACATGGACCCGATGGAGCGTCGGGCCGGCGTCTTCGACGGCCTGCGGGCGCTCCTCCTCCAGGAGAGCGCCCGCCAGCCCCTGGTGGCGCTCGTGGAGGACCTCCACTGGGTCGACGAGAAGACGGAAGAGGCGCTGGCCGAGCGGTGCGCCTCTGGTCAAGACGCCGGTCCGGGACGAGCCGGAGCTGGCGGACGAGGATCGATTCGGCTACCGCGACAGCGATGAGTTCGGCTTGGCTTGCCCGCTCGGTTCGCATATCCGTCGTACCAATCCGCGTGATGCATTCGTCGAGGGTCGCGACGAATCCATCAAGCTTACCAACCGCCACCGAATTGTCCGGCGGGGCAGAGCCTACGGTGCGCCGCTCGATGATTCAATGGACCCACAGAAGATGTTGGACTCGAAGGACCCTGGCGGAGAGCGCGGCCTGCACTTCTTGTGCTTCAACGCGAACATTGCTCGCCAGTTTGAGCTTCTTCAGCAGACCTGGGTCAACAACCCCAAGTTTATGGGGCTCTACGATGACCCGGACCCGATCATCGGAGATATGAAGGCAGGAGCCTCCTTCGTCGTGCCGGCGGAACCAGTCAGGCAGCGAGTCGTCGGCATCCCGCGCTTTGTGGAGGTGCGCGGCGGCGCCTACTTCTTCATGCCTGGGATCCGGGCGCTCCGGTACCTGGCAAACCTGACCGGACGTTCCTGACGTCGCGACGCACGCAGAGCGGACGGCAGTGCTGATGAGGCTGGCATGAACGCGTACACCAAAGGCTTTAGTATCGTCGTCTGGATTGGGATCGTGGCCAATGCTCTCTTCTGGGTGCCGGCACTCGTTCACCCCGATACGATGATCAAAATCCTTGACATTGACGAGGACTTCTACACCATCTGGCTTCGCAATGTTGGGATGCTGCTTATTCTGGTGGCCATCTTCAACGCGGCAGCCGCGATTGCACCCGGCCGATACCCGCTCGTCTCATGGCTGGTCGTCGCCGTCCGGCGCCGCCAGCTCGTTCCAGGCCGCGCGGCCAAGCTTG
>JADFNZ010000097.1 GCA_022563135.1 Chloroflexota bacterium
GTACGCGGCGGCCTGGTCTAGCGCAGGAATATCAGGATCATGCTGCCCCAAGAACAGGTTTGCTGTGACCAGCAACCCGCCAAGCTCAAGCAGCCGCAGGAAGTGGTCGAGGTCAACTAGGTATTCATCAATGTCGCCGTCACAGAAGATAAACTCGTATGGGCCACTCAGTTGAGGTAGCACGGAGTCTCCGGTGCCCTCGTGGATCGTGATGCGCTGGCCATATCCTTCTTGGTCGAAGTGGCGGCGGGCCAACTCTACGTGACTAGCGTCCTGCTCAATCGTTTCCACGTGTCCGTCGGGCGCTGAGCCGAAGGTCAGCCAAAGTGCGCTGTAGCCGAGACCGCACCCGACCTCAAGAATGCGTGACGCATGGGTCGCGGCGACGAGCGTTGCCACGAGGGGGCCGCTTCCCGTCGGGTAGACGGTGCAGGTGGGGCCGTGACGCTGGCGATGGTCTTCAGAGGCGCGATAGACGTGGGCGAACGGATCGCGCGCAACCGTTTGCTCGGCGACCCATCTCCTGACCGCCTCTGGGCTATCAGGTTCGCCTGACGGTAGGGCCATTGTAGAGGGTTCTGTCCTGTGCCATGCTAAACGCTTGAGCGCGAGTATAGCGCATCAAGGTGCTGTCTGTCTACGCCACCTTCCATTGCACGGGCACCGCGCCAGGTGTACGCTTGAACCTAACGGCAAGGTGACTCAGGTAAGGCCGCCGTCTGGACACAGGCAGCGCCCTCCGATATCATGCCCTCGTTGTCGACCAAAGGAGGGTGCCTTCGTGGCGCATTCGAAGTCAGCGATCAAGCGACACCGCCAATCGCTCCGCCGCCGGGAGCGCAATCGCTCGCGCCGTACTGAGGTGCGCAGCGCAGTGCGCAAAGCGCGCGAGCTGATCGCGGCGGGCGACAAGGACGAGGCGGAGGCCGCCGTCAGGGAAGCCACCACGATCCTCGATAGGGTCGCTCGCAAGGGCACGCTGCATCCCAATAACGCCGCCCGCCGCAAGTCACGGCTGGTCCGTGCGCTCAACGCCGCGCAGGCTGCGCCCAAGAAGGTGGCGCCCCGCCGCCGGCGCACGCGAGCCAAGGCCTCGGACGAAGGCGATTCCGAGGAGAGCTAGCACCCCAGGGGTTGCGTTCTGAAGGCCCTCGTCTTCCACGAGCCCGGCCGCATTGGCGTCGAAGAGCGGCCCGACCCAACACCCGGGGCAGGCGAAATCGTGCTGCGGGTGGCTGCCACCGCCATCTGCTACTCCGACATCCGCGTGTACAAGGGGCTGAAGCACGCCCGTTCCGGCGTGATCCCCGGCCATGAGATCGCAGGAGTTGTCAGCGCTACGGGCGCTGGAGTGGAGGGAGTTTCAGCCGGCGATCGAGTGGCCCTCTGCCCCATCGTCGCGTGCGGGCGCTGCTCCTTCTGCCTTCCGGGACGGCGGCATCGCTGTCCCGAGCGACGCACGCTTGGCTACGACGAGGACGGCGGAATCGCCGAACTGCTCCTCGTGCCCGCCGCGCTCGTCTCGCTCGGGCACGTGCTCCCGGTCCCGCCGGAGCTCCCGCTCCAGCGCGCCTGTCTGACTGAGCCGCTCGCCTGCGTGCTCAACTCGCTGGAGACGTGCCGTCTGGTCGCCGGCGGCAGTATCGCGATCGTCGGTGCGGGACCGATGGGCCTCCTGCATCTGCTGCTGGCCAAGAGGTTGGGCGCGGCGACGATCATCGTGAGCGAGCCGGACGAGGAGCGCGCGGCAGAGGCTCGGCGCTGCGGCGCGACGCGGGTCGTCGACCCCCGCGGCATGGAGCTCTCGGCGGCTGTTCTGGACGCGACGGACGGTCTGGGCGCCGACGCCGTGGTCGTCACTGCGGGGCTGGCAGAGGTGCTGGAGGAGAGTCTGGCCGCGACGCGGCGGCAGGGCGTGCTCAGCCTGTTCGCGGGCTTTCCGCCCGACACGAGCGTCCCGTTCGACCCGAACGCGGTCCACTACAGCGAGGTGCGCGTCACCGGCAGCCAGAACGCCTCGCCGGAGCAGTACCGGCGCACGTTACAACTGCTGGCCACGATGCCGGAGATCGACGCGGTTACGACGCACCGGTTCTCGCTGACCGGCGCGGCAGGCGCCTACGAGGTGCGGCTACGTGAGGAAGGGTTGAAATCGATGGTCGTCGTGAACGAGGAGGGCGATTAGCCGCCGGAAGCCCCGCGCGCGAAGGGGCTCTCCCCCGCGTCCTCTCCCAGGATCACGAGGATATCGGCATCGGTTGTGCGCCTGGCCTGATCGGAGGGGCGCGCCAGGTGCACGCGCTCCGGCGGCACCGCCAGAAACGCGGCCAGCCGCTGCACCGAGTAGGCCTTGCCGGAGAAGTCGATGATCTCCGTCAGCGGGTGAACGCCGCCGTCGGCTACGCTTGCGGCAACGAGCGATCTCGCCGGAAAGCCCAGCCCTGTCAGGTAGTCCACGGCGCGGCCGGCCAGGCCATCGGCGCCGGCGCCGTTCTGCACTTCGATTAGAGCGTTGTCCTCGACGAGCCCCTGGTCGTTGAAGAGGGCGCTCACGATCCCCCGCACCATCACCTCGTCGAACAGGAGCACCGCCGCGCCGCTCGGCGCAGTCCAGGGGGTCGTCGCTGCGCCGAGAGAGAGCGCCGGGATGCGGTCGGCGTCGATCTGGACGGCGAGCGGGGCGAGGCGAAGCATCTGAAATTCGCTGATGTCCGTCTCGACGGCGTCGTTGAACTGGTTCGCCAGATCGATCAGCTTGTTGACGTTGATCAGATCCAGCTCCTTCGCCTTGGCGATCGCGGCGAAGATCACGCGCTGCTGCCTCTCGACGCGCTCGAGGTCGCTCGAACCGTAGCGGATGCGGGCGTACGCCAGAGCCCGAGGACCATCCATGTGCTGCAACCCCACGTTGAAGACCACCGGCGAACGGTCCTGCCGCTCCAGCGCCAGGAAGACCGGATCGCTCACGCGCTCCGGGACGAACACGTCGATGCCGCCGAGCGTCTCGATCACGTCCACGAAGGCCTCGAAATCGACGATCAGGTAGTGATGGATCTCCACGCCCAGGTTGCGCTCCATCACCTGTCGCAGCAGCTTCGGGCCGCCGCCGTCGTAGCCGAGCGTTTCGCCCTTGTACCAGACGCTGTTGATCCGGTCCTTGTGGAAGCCGCCACCGCTGCGGTTGGGGATCTCCACGTAGAGGTCGCGGGGCATGCTCAGGATGCCGGCGGTCTTCGTCTGCGGGTCGATCGTGAGGATGAAGATGCTGTCGGTACGAGTGGGGATCGTCCCTTCGTCCGGCCGGCGGTCCAGGCCCATCACGAGGATGTTGATCCGGCCTTCGATCGCGCCTTCGTGGTCCTCGACGCCCGGCAGGATGGAGAGGCCGCCCACGTTGAGCTGCTGGCCCGGCAAGGCCACCTCGTCGATGCGGGTAACGATGATCAGCGCGAGCCAGCTTGCCGCACCAAGAATGACGACAACTGCCATGCCCACAAGGAGTCGCTGGCGGAGCGTGCTGGCGCGGGAGGGGCGAGGAGACGTTCCGTATGACACGCTAGGCTGAACGTAGCTTACGCCTCAATGTGTGTCAAGCGGAGCGATTCAAGCATATCCGCCGCGGTAACAGCTGGGCTGCCGGTCGCGGCGCAGCGCCGCTGCGCTCCTGACGCAGGCGTTACCTGCCACTACATGTAGTAATATCTCTTCCTAAAAGCTACATCTTGTAATTCGCCTCGTACAGGTGTATGGTGGAGCCAACAGAGCATGAAGGGAGGGCAGCTATGGCCTCACCGTGGGATCCCCCGAAACGTCCGCCTGTGGAACGCCCGTGGGTTGGGATGGCCCTCCTCGTGGCCGTCCCCGTCCTCGCGCTCATCCTGATCCGCATGCTCTGGTCGGGTTCCAGCCTCTGGTTCCTGACGGTGGGTATCATCCTGCTGGGCGCCGCCGCCGTCCTCTACCTGGTGCGCCGCCCACAAGAGACGCCCTACGACCGCCGGACGCTAGAGGAGGAGGAGTCCAACCGGGGGCCGCTCATTCTCATCGGCCTCGGCGTCCTATTCCTGGCGATGCTGCTGCTGCCGAACTTCTCCGGCGGCGGCTCGGGCGACGAGCAGACGAATGTCGTGACGTCGGAGCCGCCGGCTTCAGACGTGGCCGACACGACCCAGCCGCCCGCCCAGCTCCCTCCCCTCGACGACTCGCCGCCGGCTGTCCTCGATGAGCCGGCCGATGGTTCGCCGGCCGCCGGTGGCGAGGAGACGTACGTTGTCGTCTCGGGCGATAACCTGTGGGACATCGCTCAACGTTTCGGCACGACCGTCGAGGCGATCCTGGACGCGAATCCGCTGGAGAACCCGTCCGAGCTGCAGGTGGGCGATGAGCTGCTGATCGTCGCGGCGCCCGCCGAGGCACCGATCAGCCCCCCTGCCGCCGTCGACGAGCCGGTCGATGACGAGCCGCCATCGCTCAGCCCGGGAGGGAGCTACGTCGTTGTTGATGGCGACAACCTCTGGTCGATCGCGGGCCAGTTCGGCGTGACGATCGAGGCGATCGTCGAGGCGAACGCCCTTGAAGACCCGACGTCGCTCCAGGTTGGGCAGGAGCTGCTGATACCGGAGTCCGGGCCGGGCGATGCCGAGGCCGCGGGCGAGTAGCTAGCCTTCCAGGCCGAGGACGAACTTCTCGATCGACGCGGCGAGCTCTTTTGGCCGCTGAAGCGGGATGTCGTGGATCGTGTCGGCGAACCACTGGACCTGGCAGTCCGCTAGCGAACCCTGTGCCCGGCCTATCGCCTCACGCTTCATCGCCTGCCACTCCTGCGCGCGTCCTTCCGACTCCCGTTCCGCGCCGATAAAGAGCACGGGACAGCGCACGTCACCATAGAGCTCGGACGGATGCTGATCCCAGAGCGCGCGTACCACTTGCATGTGGTTTGCGCGGCTGAGGCGCGGCCGGATCGTCCCGTCGTCGGCGACGCGGAAGTTGGCGAGGAACGCCGCCTCCACTTCGTCGCTCCAGAGCGAGCCGAGCGCCCACCGCTTCGCGCCTGCAATGAGCTGCTCCGGCGTGAGCTGCGTGAGATCGGGCGGCGCCATCTCCTTCTCGGCGCGCTCCCACGACATGCGCGTCGAGATCTCCATGAAGCCGCCGTCGACCAACACCAGGCCTGCCGTGCGGCCGGGGTGGGTGGCCGCGTACTCCAGGGCCACGTTGCCGCCCCACGAGTGCCCGACGATGGCCGGCCGCTCCAGCCCTAGCTCCTGGACGAAGCCGTCGAGGTCGGCGACGACGGACGCGAAGTCGTAGCCGCCGTCCGGCGCCTCGCTCTCGCCGTGGCCGCGCTGGTCGAGCGCGAAGACGTGGAAGCGCTTCGCTAGCAGCGGGCCGGCCATGATCCAGATGCGGGCGTTCGACGCGACGCCGTGCAGCAGCACGACCGGCCGTCCCGGCCCAGCGTACTCGCGGTAGTGGAGCGCCAGTCCGCCGATGTTCGCCGTCGCGTCGATCGCGGGGTCGTGCACGCGTTAGCCGAGCTGTTCGCGGAAGAACGGCAGTGTGCGCTCCCAGGAGAGCTTTGCCGCCTCTTCGTTGTAGACCTCCGGCCGCGTGTCGTTGAAGAACGCGTGCTCGGTGCCGGGGTAGATGTGGAACTCCACCTGCAGGCCCAGCCGCTTGAGGCTGGTCTCCAGCTCCCGCGCCGCTGCCGGGCCGGCGAAGTTGTCGTTCTCGGCGTAGTGGCCCAGCACCGCCGCCTGCACGTTCGCGAGGTCCGGCGTTGCTCCCGGCAGCATGCCGTAGTAGATGACGCAGGCGCCGATCTGCGACTTCAGGCTGGCGAGATAGAGCGAGAGCCCGCCGCCCACGCAGTAGCCGACACAGCCGACCTTGTCTCCCGTAGCCGCGTCGAGTCCGACGACCACGATGCGTAGAGGGGAGCGCGGCGCATCAATATGCCGGGGTTGCTATCGCCCCGCGGGTCTACGATGAGGAGGGTCAAGCCTTGGGGAGCATGTGTTGCGAAAGTGTACCTAAAAACTAGAGTCTGTCTAAAAACCTCATTCCGACTCTAAATTAATCCACCTGTAAGTCCTGTCAGTAACGTCGGGAGCAGGAACATAATACCAACAAG
>JADFNZ010000098.1 GCA_022563135.1 Chloroflexota bacterium
GTGCGCGACGAGGCCGTCCGCGGCGTCGTAATAGTCCTGCTCGGCGCGCCGGTCGTAGAGGATCGTGTCGGTGAGCGTCGTTGCGCTGACGTTCTCCATGCCGCCGAAGATGAAGTCGCCCACGACCACCTGCGCGTACTTGGCGTGCGGGTAGGGTAGTCCGGTGCGCTCCGAGAAGAAGCGGATCATCTCCGGCGTGCGGCCGAGGGCGCGCTTGCCTTCCTCGGCGCGGCCCTTGGGCACGAAGTACTGCACGGGGAGGCCGTCGACGTCTTCGGCGATCTCATCGAACTCGCCCGCGGCGACGCTCAGCAGGTAAGCGACGTGCGGCACGTTCTGCCGCCAGTGAAAGGTGCGCGTCGCGCGCCGCTCCCGCACGCTCACCAGCTCGCCGTTCGAGATGGCCGTGAGCGGTTGGGGCACGGTGACCACGACCTCGCTCGTCGCCAGCTCGTTCGGGAAGTCGAAGCAGGGGTACCAGTGGCGCGAGTCCTCATCCTGGCCCTGCGTCCAGACGTGGAGCGGCTTGTCCGGGTAGCCTTCGTCCGGCCCGACGAAATAGAGGCCGCGCCGGGGGACGGCCGAGTAGCGCACGACCGTCGTCAACTCGCCGCCGGCGCGACGACGGCCGCCCAGCCTGATGCGCAGCCGCCCGTCTTCGTAGGTGTAGTCGAGCTCCCGGCCGTCTTCGAGCTGCACGCCGGCGATCTCCATCTCGACCGCGTCGAACTCGACGTGGGTGAGGCCGTCGTTGATCGGCGCGAAGGTGGTGGAGCAGACGCCCTCGATGCGCTTGCGCCGCGGGTCGATCTTAATCTCCAGCTTGATGTGGCGCACGTCCACCACCCGGTCGCGGGCGTAGTGGGGCGTGTCGCCGGGGAGCGCGAACGGCCGCTGCGCCTCCCCGTCGTGGCGGGCGCCGAGTGCCGCGCCAAAGGAGCCGCCGCAATAGTCGAGGATCTCGTCGGTCATCGTCCTGCCTCGTTTCGTGTGCTACCGAAGGGCCTGGAAGATGTCGAGCCGCCGCGGCCCGGGCGTCGCTCCCCACCGTGCGAAAAGCATACTAGGGTGGGGTGGTTGGGGGAAGCGCGGGGCCTAGGAGAGCCTACGACTTGGTGCTGCGGGCCTGCTTAACAGCGTACGTGTACCGTTGATTCCTGTGAAAGAGTTTGGTGCGGATTTCTCCCGTTAGACCAAGCTCCCCCAGAAGACAGGCCTCCACAATCACGGACAGCGCTTCAGCCAAGCGAAAGAGATCAGCACCTCTTGCAGCTTTGCTCTGTAGTTCTTCGTCAAAGTGAGTCAAATAGTTGCGGGTGTTCACCACGTCATCGACGAACTTCTGCTTGCTGCCAATGAGGGGTGAGATGACGCCTTCGGTCTCGTCAACGAGTTCCTTCAAGCGCTTCCGCAGGCTTGGCTCATTGCTGTAGTTCAACTTCTGTAGGAGCCATTCCTTATGTTCTGTAGGGACGTGCTCAAGAATAGACTCGATTTTACGCCCATGTTCTGCTGGAGAAAGGACTTCGTTTTTCCTACGCCTGCGATGGTATGACTCCGCGGCCTGAACAAGCGGAAGGAAGCGGTTTTCGAGGTATGTCGGAGCTCGGTAGGCTAGGCTGAAGAAGAGGTTGCATACGCTGTCCAACTCGTCCGCGATCTCCAGCCATTTATCAACGATGTCGCTGAATCCTTCGCGAATGTCAGGAAGAGCAAAAAGCATGTCAAAGGGACTGCTTACTTTCGTTTGCTGCTTCTGAGGACTACTCAGATTTTGCTGAAAGATGAACTCAAGCGCGGTTTCTTTATTGCCCGTCGACTCTTCGTCCGTATCCTTCGTTGGAAACAGTTGAAGGCTGACCACGTAGTTCGGAATTCTTGTGGCGAGGGTTAGGAAGTTCTGAAGTGGACGAACGAATATTCTCAACCAATCGTCGAATAGGAGTACCTCTTTCGGCTCAACACGGAAATGCAATGATTCACGAAGGATAATCTCGCTGAATGCTTCTGGCCGATACTCAAAACCGTAGCTGATACTTATCATTCCGGCCCGTGTGTCGGCTTGAACTTCGTCGGGATAGCTGTATTGGACTCTAAACTGAAGCAAGTCGTTGTCTGGCGTATCCCAGTCTGTCTCAAAACCTGATGTTCTAGACCATTCGGCCAAGTGGTTGTATCGAATGTTTGCCTGGCGAAAACGTTGCTCGGTCAATGCTGATGGATGGCCGCCTATGCATCCAACACTGGCCATGAATCGTTGGGTAAGTGCTCCCGGAAAAGTTAAGTTGCTTCCCGCCTCAAGACAATTGAAAAGCGTTATCAGCTTTCCGCCTGCGACCCCGAAGATGCGAGGGTGTTGGGCTACATTCTCAAGCTCTGTGAGTTCCTTGAATGCTCCGAATAGCTTGAGTTGGAGGCCATGCTCGTCAGAAAAGGTCATTGTTCCAGCGACCTTATTCTCCTCGTGGTTGGGAAGCCACCACCAACCTTCCATACTCTGTTCTTCCATTGTCCGCCTCCTGTTTTGATGTAAGCCTTCGGGCCTTGCGCAATTTGTATCCTACGGCGTGCCGATCTCCGGGTGCTCGATCTCGAGGAGGGCGAGGTAGTGGAAGATGTCCGCGCGATGGTGGATGTCGTGCTCCAGTAGGTGGAAGGCGATCCAGTGGCCCGGTTTCTGCTCGCGGTTGCCATCGGGGTACGCCATCTCGTACTCGCGCGAGAGGTTCGCAGGGTCGCCGAGGAAGCGCGCGACGCGCTGCCAGCTCCGGCGGAGCTGCTCCTGCAGGCCGGCCTTGGTGTGGACAGAGCGGAGCACGTCGGGCGTCTCCTCCCCGTCCTTCACGGCGTTCGCGAGCCAGTTGTCGCGCGTCATGGCCGTGTGGGCGAGGATGCCGCGGAAGTTCCACAGCTCCTCGCGCGGACTCCAGCCCAGCTTGTCGTCCGGGATGTAGTCGATCAGGGCGATGATGCTGTCGTTCAGCCGGCCCCACGTCGGGCCTACATCAACGTGCGCTAGCGGTTGTTCGCTCATGTCGGGCTCCTCACCTGCGTTGCGTGGCGGCGGTCGCGGCCTCCATGATACGTCACGGCTCGGGCGGCCGCATCCGGCGCGTGATGTGAAGGGTGGCGTCCCGATTCATCGGGACGCCACCCTCGTAGTTCAGGCCGGGCGCGCCCCCTGCGCTACGCCGGCTTGTACTCGATGAGCTGGCAGAAGTTGCCGTCCGGGTCGAGGAACGTGGAGATGACGCCGCCCCACTCCTCCTTGCCGGCGGTGCGGATGAACTTCACGCCCCGGCCCTCCAGCCGCGACTGCTCCGCCGCCAGGTCGTCCACGAAGAAGTCGATCAGCACGCGATGGGGCTCCTTAGCCTGGCCCTTCGTCTCGCTGTGGCCGTCGATCATGAACATAGCGCCGTTGAGGTTGAACGCGTTCTCGCCGATGTCCGGGTTCGGCGGCAGCGCGACCACGTCCCGGTAGAAGGCGCCGAGGCGCGCCGGGTCCTCGCTCGTCACGTTGAGCAGAAAGCTGTTGACCTGCATGAACTCCTCCAATCGATCGTTCCGCGCCCCCACGGGCGCAGCGAGGCTAGCATACGCCGTTGCTGTGACAACGGCGTGTCAGCAGTCGCCGAGCCGCTCGAAATTTCTTGCGCGGCTAGCGGGCCGGCGCATTGATCAGCCGTTCCACCAGCGCCAGGCTCTCCTCCACGTCTAGACCTGTCGTGTCGATCCGCGACCGCTCCGGCCATTCGAGCGAGGCGGCGTGCTGGCGGCGGATGATCTGCTCGCGGACGCGTTTCTCCCGCGCCCCCGCTCGGCGCAACGTCTCTTCCAGCGATGGCACGACGATGACCGCGCAGAAGTCGATGCCGTCCAGCGCGGGGCGCCAGAGCCGCTCGAACGCCGGTAGCGGCAGCACGTCGTCGACCGCGACGTCGTAGCCGTCGCTTGCGAAGGAGCGAGCGAGGGCGCAGCAGGCCGCGACGCTCAACTCGTACTGCTCGCTCTGGAGCGGGCCGGGCTGCTGTGGGTCGGCGCGGCCCGCGACGATCAGGTCGCGCACGCGGTCGAGCTGGACGTGGGCGGCGCGCTCTCGGGTGGCGCACCAGGCGGCCGCAAGCGCCGACTTGCCGGCGCCGGCCGGCCCGCCGAAGAGGATGATGACACCCGGCAAACGCGGGGCTGCCGTCATACGAGGCCGCTACGCAGGGAAGCCCGTCGCCGACTTGATCTGCTCGATCTGCTGTGCGTGGTCGCCATCGTGGACGCGCTGGAAGGCGGCCCACTCCGGGCTGTTCAGCGGGCCGAAGAAGGGGTGGTCGTAGCGCGCCTCTAGGCTTGTCTCCGGCGTTAGGGTGGCGATGACGGCGAGGAGGGCCTGGTGCCCGTCGTCGAGCGCCTCCCGCGCCTCGCCGAGCGAGGCGAAGGCCGGCGCCTCCTCATCCGGCTCGAAGTTGCTGCTCGCTTCACCGCGCGACATTGTGGCGCAGCGGCGGGCGACGCCCCGCTTGCTTCCGGCCACGTGTCGCAGCACTTCCAGCACGCACCACTCCTCCGGCGCGGGCTTGAACTCCGCCTGCTCGTCGGAGAGCCCTTCGAGCAGGCCCGTGAGCTGGTCGTGGCCCTTCTGCACCGCATTGCGGATACCATCCGGGCCCTTGGAGGCCTGGTGTTGGATGTAGGATCTGACTCGTTCGGCTACCTCTTGCTGCTGCCCCTGATCGGTGGTCATGGCTGGGTACCTCCGCTATTCTTCCTGTCGGCCGGCGACGCGCTTCGTGGCGTCGCGAAAACGCGTGACGTGGTCGTCCGACCCGCGCAGCGCCCGGTTCGCCTCGATCTCGGCCTGCACGCCTTCTTGCAGCAGCGTTGCGGCGTCGATCACCGCCTTCGACCAGCGCACGGCCGGCGGGGACTGCTGGGCGATCTGGAGCGCGAGCTCCCAGGCCCGCTCGTCCAGCTCTTCGTGCGGCACGACCTGGTTCACGAGGCCGATGCGCTCCGCCTCGGCCGCTTCGACGACGCGCGCGGTGAAGATCAGCTCCTTCGCTTTCGCCGCGCCGACGATGCGTGGTAGCATGCTGCCTCCCACGACCAGCCCGTAGGCGGTGCCCGGAAAGCGGAAGCTCGCCCGCTCCGACGCGATGCGGATATCGCAGGCGATCGCGAGCGCGGCGCCGCCGCCGAAGGCGTAGCCGTTGACGGCGGCGATGATCGGCTTGGGGAACCGCGCGACGTGGACGACCGCCTGGGCCATGCCATCGCCGCGGCCTCCGGTCTCCACGGACGCGAGCGCTTCGGTCATGTCTGCGCCGGCGCTGAACGACTGGCCGGAGCCGGTGAGGACGACGGCGCGGACGTCGCCGTCCGCCTCCAACTCCTCCATCGTGCCGCCTACGGCCGACGAGAGCTCCTGGTTGAAGGCGTTGCGTTTCTCCTCGCGGTTCATCCGCAGGAAGGCGACACCGTCGCGCACCTCGCGCGTCACCACATCAGTCATGGCGACGGCATGATAGCACAGCGATTGCCCAGTCGATGCGAAGCCGGTACGGCCTGTCGAGCGTACCGGCGCTCAGGATCACCAGGCCGAAGAAGATGAGCAGCAGCCCACCCATAATGGCCCAGTTTAGCCGTCTCCGTCCGGGTTCAAGCTCACCATTGTGCCCGGGAACGATGTAACAGAAGGCATGTCCCCCCTCACAAACCGGAGTGACCAGGCCACCTTCGAATGGCAGCATGTCGGGAACGATCGGCTCATCTATCGTTAACCCTGCGAAGGACAGCCGCCCCTGGCCATTCCGCCTCTCACAGCCAGCGGCGGACTCTGGCACGGTAGGTTCGATACTCGTCACCGAATCTCTTCTCCAGCAGGCGTTCGTCTCGTACGATGATCGCTTGCGTCAGCCCGGCGACGACACCCGCCGCCAGGAGAACGATCCAGAGCGAGTTCAAGAGCAGGCCGACTCCAGCGTAGATCAGGAGGAACCCTACGTAAATTGGATTGC